>CAZJUL010000250.1:0-4557 GCA_964549095.1 uncultured Elusimicrobiaceae bacterium | reverse complement strand
GCCTCCAGCTCTTCCTGTATCTTCGACAGCCTGATGTCGAAGCGGTCCATCAGCGAGCTGTCGGGTTCCGCGTCTTTGGGTTTGGCCTCGGGCGACTCGGCGTCCTTGTAAGCGCCCAGGATGTTGTCAATCGTGTTCAGCAGGCCTTCGTAGCCGTAAGGCTGGTCGGACTTGGCGTCGTAGCGGGAGGAAATATTGGAGGAGAGCCCCGTCTCGAGCTCGTAGGTGTCGGCCAGGCTCCCGCCGACGGAGGAGACCACCCCCCCCACGCCCACGCTCATGGCGTCCGCTATTTCCTGGACCTGGTCGGCGCTGCGCCAGTCCCCCGGGTTATCGCCGGTGGCGGTCTCGGGGCAGACCAGGCACGACTGGGAAAAAGCGGGTACCGACAGGAGCTCTGCGGGGCTGTAGGGCCCCAGTATGTTGCCTTCGGAATAAAGCCAGTACCGCATGGGAATAGTTTACAAACAAGGTATAGAGAATTTAATACAAAGATATAACGAAATTGTTACGGGGGCGGCTCCCGGATCCGGCCCTTTCCCCCCCGGCTTCAGTCAGCGTAAAGCATCGGGGACACACCTTGCGGCAAGGTGTATCCCCGGATCTCTTACAATCTCCCGATAGCCAGCGCGAGCCTGCGCAGGGATTCCTCTTTGCCGAGCAGCTCCGCTATTTCCACGGCCCCGGTCGGGGTGACGGCCAGCCCGGAGAGGGCTATGCGCAGCGGCCACATCACCGGGCCGATCTTCGAGGCCTTGGCCGCGGCATAGGCGTTAACCGCGTCGTATATGGGCTGGTACTCCCAGGCGGCCAGCCCCGCAAGGACGCCCTGGAGGTCGGCCAGCGTCGCTTTGCAGTTTTCGAGGGTGGTCTTGTTCTTCTTGTTGACGAAAAGTTCCGTGGAATAGTCCGCGCCCGGCTCCGCCAGGAAAGCGACCATGGCCGGGATATCGCAGGGCTTTTCCACTTTGCCCTGTATAAGGCCGGAAAGCCGCGGCAGGTTGAAGCCCTTCGCCACTTTTTCCGGGTAGAACTTCAGGAACAGCGCGTGCGCCGCTTCCGGCTTCAGGGCTTTTATGTGCTGCCCGTTCAGCCAGGAGAGCTTCACATAGTCGAACATCGCGGGCGCCTTGCCGATGCGGGCTATGTCGAACTTCTCTATGAGGTCCGCCTTGGTGAAGAACTCCTGCTCGGTGCCGGGGTTCCAGCCCAGCAGGGCGATGTAGTTCAGGATGGCTTCCGGCAGGTAGCCCTTACCCAGGAAATCAGAAAGGGCCACGCTGCCCTCGCGCTTGGAAAGTTTTTTGCCGCTCTCGCCCAGTATGTGCGGCAGGGGTATGTGCTCCGGGATCTCCCAGCCGAAGGCTTTATAGAGCAGTATGTATTTTGGCGTCGAAGAGATGTACTCGCAGCCGCGCATCACGTGCGTGATGCCCATCAGGTGGTCGTCCACCACGTTGGCGAAATTATAAGTGGGGTAGCCGTCGCGCTTCAGGAGTATCTGGTCGTCCAGCTGCTTGTGGTCCACCTCGATGTCGCCGTAGACGAAGTCCCTGAAGCTGGTCTTGCCTTCGCGGTCTATCTTCTGCCGTATCACGAAAGGCAGCCCCTTGGCCAGGTTGGCCTGCACTTCGGCTTCGGAGAGCCGGCCGCAGCGGCCGTCGTAGCCCAGAATAGGGGCGTCGGTCTCCTCCTCCGGGGGCTTCTCGGTCTTCTCTTCCTTCTCGCAGAAGCAGCGGTAGGCGTGGCCCTCTTTCAGCAGCTGCTCCGCGTATTCCTTGTAGAGGCCCCGGCGCTCGCTCTGGACATAAGGCCCCACGGGCCCGCCCTTGTCCGGGCCTTCGTCGTGTTCCAGCCCGGTCACCTTCAGGCTCTCGTAGATCACCCTCACGCTGTCCTCCACGAGCCTGGCCTGGTCGGTATCCTCTATCCTTAAGATGAACACGCCCTTGTTCTTCCTCGCGTGCAGGTAAGCGTACAGGGCGGTGCGCAGGTTGCCGATATGCATATACCCGGTAGGGCTTGGGGCGAAGCGTGTTCTTATCATAGCTCAATGAACTCCTAGCATTGGGGACAGACCTTTACTGCTGGTCTATAGACCCCGGCAACATTTTAGAATCTTCCAGCACATTAGCCAAGGTCTGTCCCCGACTTTTCAACTAAATTATATCAATTCGGCATCCGGACCGCGGTGTGTATCGGGTAGAACATCGCGAACCAGGCCAGGGCCGCCAGGACCAGACCCCAAGCCAGCAATTTCCCGCCGCGCAGCCTGAAACCGTCCGGCGCGGCCGGGTTGCGCAGGTTCTCGGCCAGCCAGCCAAGCAGCACGCACAGGAAGGGGACCGCCGGGGTGTAATGGTAGAAGAACATTATGCGCGGGGAAAGCAGCCAGGGCGCCCAGAGCAGGAAATAAGCCGCCAGCAGCAGCCTGTGTTCCGGGCTGCGCAGGAAGCGCCGCGCTGACACCATTACGGCGGCGAGGCCCGCGAAATAAACCACGGAATTGCCGGTATTGTAGATATTGGCTTCCATTCCCGGCACGGAGCGGTCCACGTAAAGCCAGACCGGGCGCAGGTTCAGCACCCACTGCAGCGGGGTGGATTGGAAATCGTGGGTCCTGGCCAGGCCCGTGTGATAGGCCCACATCTCGCGCTGCAGCGTGATAAAATCGTTCAACGACCAGCCCAGCAGGAAGAACTGCGCGTAGGCGGCCAGGTACATCGCGGCCGGCAGCGCCAGCCAGCACAGCGCTATGAGCCGCGCTATCCGGCTTGTCATCAAGGCCCTGAAAGCGGCGCGGTCCAGGAGAAACTCCAGCGCCAGGTCCAGGGCGATAATGCCGAACAGGTAGACGGCGGTCCATTTTGTGGCGGCGGCCAGGCCGAGGCAGAAGCCCGTGAAGAGCAGCTTTTTCAGGGAGGCCCTGTCCCTCTTCCACCGGGCGTACGCCCAGACGGCAAGCAGCGCGAAGGCGGCGAAATAGCCGTCGTTCATCGCGATCCTCGCCTGGGTGAACGACAGCCCGTCCACGCTCAGGAAGAAAGCGGCGAAAAGGCCGATGTAAGGTGAACCGAAAAGCTCCAGGGCCAGGGCGGCGGCCAGCGCCACGGCGGCGGCGCCGGTGAGCGCGGAGCCCAGCCGCCAGCCGACCTCGTTCTCGCCGAAGGCCTTCATCCCGGCGGCCATCAGCAGCCGCGCCAGCGGCGGGTGCGTCCAGTCGTAGGTCCCGCCGGCCGTCGGCGGGGTCCAAGGCCAGTAGGAACCTTTCTCGCCGTGCAGGTAACCGGCGGCGGTAAAGGCGCTGTAAACCTCGTCGAAATAGAAGCCGGCCGGGACATTCAGCCGGTAGAGACGGGCGGCGAGCGTGAAGAGCAGGAGGCTCCCGAGCAGCCAGGCGAAAAGCCGGCGGCTCATAGCTCCCTGGGAGCGGCCTTTTTCGCCGTTTTGGATTCCTTGATAAGCTCCTGGGCGTGCTTCAGGCCCAGTTCGGAGGATTTCAGCTTGCCGCCCAGCATCCGGGCTATTTCGCCGGCGCTCTGGCCGGGGTCCAGCCGGGCGGCCGCAATGGCGGAGACGCCGTCCGTGACGGCTTTTTCCACGCGGAAATGGGCGTCGGCGAAAGCGGCCACCTGCGGCATATGGGTCACGCAGAAGAGCTGCTTCGCGCCGGCCAGGCGCGCCAGTTTTTCGCCCAGCAGCCGCCCCACGGTGCTGCCCACCCCGGTATCCACCTCGTCGAATATCAGCACCGGTATATCGTCGGAAGCCGCCAGCACGCTCTTCAAGGCCAGCATCACCCTGGAGGTTTCGCCGCCGGAGGCGGTGAATTTCAGCGGCTTCAGCGGGTAGCCCGGGTTGGCCGAGAAAAGGAACTCCACGGTGTCCAGGCCGGAGGCCGTGAAAGCCTCCTCTTCGGCTTCTACCGAAACGGAAAATTTGACTTCCTTGAAGCCCAGCCCTGAGATCTCCTTCAGCACCGCGGCCGAAAGCTTTTTCGCCGCCGCGCGGCGGCGCTCGTGGAGCTCTTCGCCCAGCTTCCGCAGCCGGGCTTCCCCCTTCTCAAGGCGGGCGGAGAGCTCCTTCTTGTCGAGGGCGGAATCTTCCAGGCCGGTGATCCTGTCCTTCAGTTCCGCGGCGAAGGCCAGCGCCGCGTCCACGGAGCCGCCGTACTTTTTCTTTAAAGAAGCTATCTTGTCCAGGCGGGAGAGGCAGTCGTCCAGCGCCTTGGGGTCCGTGTCCAGGTTCTTCGAATAGCCGTAAAGGGTTTCGGCGGAGTCGCGCAGCAGTATCAGGGCCTGCGAGAGGTTCTCCCCGACAGGCGCGGCGGCGCCGTCCAGGCCGGCCAGCTCGGCGGTTTCCCTGATGGCCTTCTCCACCGCCGTCACGGCCGGGGTTTCGCCCGAAGCCAGCAGTTCATAGGCGCGGGCGGAAAGCGTGAACAGCTTCTGCGCGTTCTTCAGCCTGGGGTAGCGGGCCTGCAGTTCCTCTTCTTCCCCCGGCTTCAGCGCCGCGGCCTCTATCTCCGAAACCTGGAACCGGTACAGCTCCAGGCTG
>CAZJUL010000249.1:3148-4620 GCA_964549095.1 uncultured Elusimicrobiaceae bacterium | reverse complement strand
AAATACGCCTTCTCCATGAAGAACGGCTTCGGCTCAGAAGTGGTGAAAGTGCTTTACCAGGTCCACTGGACGCCGAACGGCAACCTGCAGGGCAAAGGCAAGTTCCTGACGGGCGTCACCGTGGAGCCCATCAGCGTGAACGCGGCCTGGGGCTACACCGTCGACCTGCTGGCGCAGGTTCCCGATTCCACCGTGGCCAACGTCGGCACGCACGAAGATCCCGTGGCCTCCATGCAGGTCCAGCTCAACTGGAAAGTTTCCACCATGGTGAAGGTCATAGAGCAGAAAGCGATCTACTACGTGCAGGGCGACGGCTACCTGCAGGAGATCGGCACTCCCTTCAATAAGGACATAGAGATAAAGTCCCAGGAAGATGTGGCCAGGGTCAGCGCGCAGCTCCAGAACGTAAGCTTCAACTAAGCCGCGGAAGACAGCCTCCTTTAGCCCCCATGCCCGCCAGTACCGGGCATGGGGGTTTGTCTTTTCGCGGGAAATGGGGACAGGCTACTTTATTTCAATAAAGTAGCCTGTCCCCATTATTTCGGGTTATTCGGTTTCTTTGAGCTTGCGGAAGAGGTCCAGCTGGAGGGGGGTCAGGGAACCGGGAATGTCTATTTTCAGCGTGGCGTACAGGTCGCCGCGGGAACCGTCTTTCGCCGGCAGGCCGCGGCCGGCTATGCGCAGCCTGCGGCCGCCGCGGGAACCGGGGGGAAGCTTTATCTTGACGGAGCCGTCCAGGGCGGGAATGACTATTTCAGCGCCCAGGGCCGCGTCCCAGGGCGTTACTGACACGTCGGTATCGAGGTCGTCGCCGTTGACGCGGAAATCCGGGTGCTTTTCTATCTGTATCTTAAGGTAAAGGTCGCCGGCCTTGCCGGAGGGGGACCTGCCGCCCTGGCCCTTAAGCCGCAGGCGGGCACCGTCGCGAAGCCCCTTCGGTAAATTTATGGACACATCTCTGGTTTCCGCCGTTTCGCCCGCGCCCCGGCAGGATGGGCAGACCCGGCCCCGCAGCCGGCCCGCTCCGCGGCAGGCCGCGCACGGGGCCTTGTGGGTGAAAGAGAGGTTTTTTCTGCCGCCGCGGAAGACGTCCTCCAGCGGCAAAGAAAGCGAGGCCTCCATATCGCCGGGAGAGGAGGCGCCGTCTTCAGGCTCCCCGCTGTAGCTGCCGCCCCCGGTAAAGCCCCGGCCCAGGCCTTCAAAGCCCGCCCCGCCGCCGAAGCCGGACGCGTCGCCGAAGATGGACCTGAAGAAATCGCTGAACGCGCCCTGGTCGAACTCCTGGCCGCCGCCCCCGCCGAAATGCTGCCCGCCGAAGGAGCGCCCGCCGCCGGAGGAAAAACCGCCAGGGGCCTGGCGGAAACCGGAACCGTGCGGCGGGGGATTGTATTCCTGCCCTTCGCGGTAGCTCGAGCCCAGCTGATCGTAGGTCGCGCGTTTTTTCGCGTCGGAGGGCACTTCATTGGCCTCGT
>CAZJUL010000249.1:0-3105 GCA_964549095.1 uncultured Elusimicrobiaceae bacterium | reverse complement strand
AGCGGATTTTATCTCCGCGTCGGAAGCCGACTTGGAAACGCCGAGAACGGAATAATAGTCGATGAATTTAGCCATAGTCGCCCCAGGCTCTAAAGAAGCCGGGGACATACCTTGCCGCAAGGTGTGTCCCCAATGCTTAAAACCTCAAGCCCTTGCCGCAAGGCTGTCCCGATGCTTGAAGCCTCACTTGAACACGTAAAGGAGTATCGCCAGCGCGGCGGCCAGCCCGGCCATTATCCAGCGCTCTATGACATATTCGGGAACATTCGGCATGGCCGCTTCAAGCGACCACGCCAGGGCTACGGCCGCAATGATGAGGCCCCAGAAAAGGAAAAAGTACGTCCTCGGCACGGCCGGGGCGGCCGCCTGCGCGGCGGCTTCGGAAACTGTCGGCGGCGGCGCGGACGCCGGCTGGTCCGCCTGGACGCCCGGGTCCTGCGGCTGGGATTCCTGCGGTAACTGTCCTTTCTTTTTATTTTTGCTCATGCCGCTTTTTTCCCTCCGCCGACGAACGAGATATCCTGGAAGATCACGGTCACGCCCAGCTGCGCGCCTTCGCGGTTCAGGACCCGCATCGTGCTGTAGCCGATGATGAGCGGGACATTGGCGTGCATTATGGAGATCTCGGCCCGGCGCACCGTCTTGCCGGTCTCCAGGGTCTCTTTTATCACCGCCTTGAGGGCGGGGAAAGAGCCGAAAGCTTTTTCGTAATTGCAGTCGAGGCACTTATGAGCCTCGTCCCAGCGCAGTATCTTGCCCGCCGTCGGGTTCAGGTAGACCACGGTACCGGAGAGGTCCACGCTTATAAGCCCGCCGGTAAGGTTATCGAGTATGCACTGGAAATATTCCGTGGCGTTTTTCAGCATAATCCATATTTTACCAAAAAAGCGCCGCGCTGAATTGCCTAATCGGGTTTGGAAAAATTTTGTATAATTATATCGGTTCTCTAAACATTCCCCGGTAGCTCAATGGTGGAGCGATCGGCTGTTAACCGATAGGTTGTAGGTTCGAGTCCTACCCGGGGAGCACCATTTTGAAAGGCCGCCATAGGGCGGCCTTTTGAATTGGCAGCCGGGCCTGCCGGCTCACTCCGCCTGTCGGCCCGGCACGCCCACTTTGACGGCCCTTTGCACATAAAGGGCCGTTTTTACCGCCCGTATATTCGCAGTCCGCGAATATATAATAACTGTCAGCGCATTTTTATCCATTGACATTCATTAAGGGGGGGGCTATACTATTGAAAACAGGCCCGCTTTCCGAACAAATTGACTCGGAGGCGGGGGAGTTTTGTTGTGTCCCGAAAGCGCAGAAGACAGTATGAATATTTTCAACAGGATGGCTTGGCATATCCACCGGCGCCCCGGCTGGGCCCCGGTCATTTTCCCGGCGCTTTTTGCGCCCGGGAGCAAGGCGCGGGCGGCCCTCGCCCGCTTTGCGCTCTTCGCCCTTCTGTCAGCGCCTTCTTCCGCCTTCGCGGCCGTGAATCTCTCGCATGACGTTCCCCTGGCGCCTACCGCCACGATGTGGTTCAGTTATACTCCCACTCAATCTTACTGGGCTGCCGTGGGGATCCGCCCTACGGCCGGAACGGATTGGGACATCAAATTATACCCGCAAGAGTCGGCCTCGGGGCTGCTTGCGAGCTCTACTCTGGGCTCCACCGCCGTGGATTTTGTCGTCATCGACTATCATCACACCGCTAAAAACAAAGTCTACCCCTACGCAGAACGCTATTCCGGAACCGGCAACGCCACCATCCACGCTTATTACGGCAGCGACACGCTGACCGCTGGAACCGCCCTCACCGAGATCATAAACAACGGCATCGTCGATGTCGTCAGGGTCTGGGACGTCTACCTGAACTCCGGCCAGACTTACACCTTCCGCTTCGGGGTAAATGCGGGAAGCCTGGACCTGGGCATGGCGCTTTTCAAATCGGCCGGGACATCCTATTACGCCGGCAAAAGCGCCGCGGTCGCTTCCGCCGACTCGCACGGGACCGGGGCCAGCGAGGAATTCACGTACACGGCGACCGCCAGCGACCACTACGGGCTGATAGTGTACAACAACTCGACAGACCTGGTAACCGAAACCATCACGCTGGCCGTGAATCCTCCCGAGGTGACCAGCCTCAGCCCGTCCTCCGCCTTCTATGGCGAAGAGGTCACCATAAACGGGACCAATTTCGGCACCACGCAGGGCACCGTGAAGTTTTACAACAACCTGCCGGCGGCGATAGTTTCCTGGAGCAATACGCAGATAAGGTGCACCGTCCCGTACGGAGCGACCGCCGGCATCGTCACGGTGTCGGCCACCGCGGGGCCGACCGGCGCCTACGATAACGACGCCATGTTCACCATAGCCGCGCCGGTCATTACCAGCATCAATCCTACCTCCACTTCCCACGGCGGAGTGGTGGTCATAAACGGGAGCCATTTCAGCCCGACCTACTGGGAGAGCAGCAGCGTGAAATTCACCAGCAACAAGACGGCGTCGATAGTTTCCTGGAGCAACACCCAGATAGTGGCAGTGGTGCCCGCCGGCGCCGCGAGCGGAAACCTGCAGGTTACCACGGTCGGCGGCTCCGACACGCAATCGCCGCACAACTACCCGGCCAGCTCGGACTTCACCTGCGAATACACTCTGCCCGGCAGTCCCAAAGCGATTTATGTCGCCTTTGACGCGCAGACTTACACGGAGCCCAGCGCGGACTGGCTCTTCGTCGGGAATCTCACCGAATTGACCGGCAGCCCCTTCACCGGCAACAGCCTGGCCGGGCAGACTAAACGCCTTGTCGAGGGGGGAACGGTAAAAGTGCGGCTTGTCTCCGGAGCTGAAAATCATTATTACGGCTTCAAAGTGAACAGCGTGGTAGAGGCGGATATAGATCCGCCGCCCGCGCCCATCGGCCTTTACGCCACACCCGGCAGCTGGACCGGGAATAATTCCTTCACCATCAACTGGACCAACCCGGCCGACAACCTGACGGGAATAGCGGGCGGCTACTACAAGTTAGGCTCGCCCCCGGCTTCCAATACGACAAGAGCGGGGATTTCACCGGCAATTCCTTTACCGTTCTTGCGACGGAGATGGGGGGGCAGGCCC
>CAZJUL010000248.1:0-4642 GCA_964549095.1 uncultured Elusimicrobiaceae bacterium | reverse complement strand
CACCCGCGCCGCGGGGTACGCGACCGGAACTTTCTACCTTAGTTTCAAGTCCAAGAAAGAGGCCCTGGCCAGGCTCACCGCCGCGCTCCGCGACGGGCTGGTCTTCAACGCGGCGGCCTACAGCCGGGGCGCCGCGAACAGGCTGGAAACCGAGGTGAGGACCTTTATCGGGCTGTTCCGTTTCCTGGCGCAGCATCCCGACGGGTACCGCATAATGAGGGAAGCTGAGTTCGTGGATTTCACCCTGGCCGAGAACTACTACATACGCCTGATGAAGGATTACGCCCGCGGCCTGGCCAAAGAAGCCCGGCCCGGCGAGCTGAACGCGCGCAACTGGGAATACTTCGCGCTGGCTATGATGGGCCTGGGGCATATGCTGGCCCTGAAGTACCTGCTGTGGAACGGGGGGAAGATAAAGGAAGACACTCTGCTGGCGCTGCTCGAGACCGTTTTCAACGGGTTCGCACACAAGAAATAAAGGAGACCATATATGTTCAAGATAATATCCACCGGGATGTACCTGCCGAAAAACCTGATCACCAACGACTATTTCATAAAGAAGTTCGGGGCCGACCCGCTGGAGAAAGTGTTCGACCGCATAGGCCACGGCGCCCGCTACTATTCGGACAAGGAAGAGTCTTCGGCCACGCTGGCCGTGAACGCCGGCCGCGAGGCGCTCCATAACGCGGGCCTGAAACCGGAAGACATCAACCTGCTCATCATCTCCACCGACACCCCGGCGCAGCTGTCGCCGGCTACCGCGGCCCAGGTCCAGCACGAACTGGGGATGAAGACCTCCGCGGGCGCCTTCGACGTCAACTGCGCCTGCGCCGGCTTCGTGACCGCCGTCGACATGGCTACCAAGTACCTGGACGGCGAAGAATACAAGTACGCGATGGTGATAGGCACCTACGCGATGAGCAAGCACCTGGACCCGGACGACATGTGGACCTCCACGCTGTTCGGCGACGGCGCCGGCGCCTTCATCCTGGGCTACGCCCCGGAGCAGAAAGGCAAGACCGCCTCCTCGCTGAAGGCCGACGGCTCTTACTGGGATTTCATGGGCATCTACGGCGGCGGCACCGCCAGGCCGGTGGACGAGGCCGTGCTGGCCGACCGCTCACACAAGGTGAAGGTGCCCAAAAAGTTCCCGGCCACGCTGAATTCCGACGAGTGGCCGCCGCTCATAGAGCGGGCCATGGCCAAGCTGAACCTGAAGCCGCAGGACGCGCAGGCCTTCGTCTTCACGCAGATCAGGAAGCCCACTATAGTTGAAGTGATGGAGAGGTTCGGTCTGCCGATGGAGCGAACGCACACCATAATGGACAAATGGGGCTACACCGGCTCCGCCTGCATACCGATGGCCTTCCACGATATGGTTGCCCACAACAAGGTGAAGCGCGGCGACCGCGTGGTGCTGTGCGCCTCCGGCGGCGGCTATTCTATGGCCGCCATGACGTTCATATACTGAGGAAGCCATGAACAGCACCGCAATAGCGCGCGAGAAGCAACGGACGGTCTCCGGCTGGGCCGGAACCTACAAGCGCAAGCTTATCAGCATCGACGAAGCCGTCTCCAGGATAAAATCCGGCGACGACGTGATAGTGGCGCAGTGCGCCTCGGAGCCGCAGGGGCTGATGTCGCGGTTCCACACCGTCGCGGACAAGGTGGAGAACGTGCGCGTCTTCTCCGTGCTGACGCTGAAACCCTACGACTTCTACATGAAGCCGGAGATGAAGGGGAAATTCGAGCTGTGCAGCTGGTTCCACGCGCCCGGCTCCCGGCAGGCGCTGAAAGCCGGCGCCGGCACCGTGACCTATGTGCCCAACATGCTGCACCGGGCCGCGCTGGACCGCATACAGGCCCGGCGCCCGGACATCTTCTTCGGCACCTGCACCCCGCCCGACAGCAACGGCTTCGTTTCGCTGTCGCTGGGCATCACCTACGAGAAAGACATCCTGGAAGCGGCGCGGCTGGTGATACTGGAAGTTAACAGGAACCTGCCGCGGACCTTCGGCGACACCCACCTCCATATCAGCCGGGCCGACTTCTTCGTAGAGCACGACCAGGAAGTGCCGACTTTACCCTCGCCTGAACCGGACGCCGTGGAACTTGCCATAGGCGGCCACATCGCCGAACTGGTCCCCGACGAAGCCACCATCCAGCTGGGCATAGGCGGCATACCCAACGCCGCCGCCCTGGCGCTGAAAGGCAAGAAAGACCTGGGCGTCCATACCGAGATGATGGTGGATTCGATGATGGAACTCTACGAATGCGGCGCCGTGACCAACCGCAAAAAGGCCCTGCTTAAAGATAAATCCGTCTGCACCTTCGCGATGGGTTCGCGCCGCCTTTACGACTGGCTGCACGACAACGTGGCCGTGGAATTCAGGCGCGGCTCCTGGGTGAACGATCCCGCGGTCATCAGGCAAAATTCCAAAATGGTCTCCATCAACACCTGCCTGACCGTGGACCTGACCGGCCAGGTGGCCAGCGAAACCATCGGCCACAACCAGTATTCCGGCACCGGCGGACAGACCGACACAGCAGTCGGCGCGAAAGAAGCCTACGACGGCCTGGGCAAATCCGTAATAGCCTGCCGCTCCACCGCCAAAGCCGGAACCGTCTCCACAATAGTCCCCGTCCTGCCCGAAGGCACGGCGGTCACCCTGCACCGCGCCAACACCGACCACATAGTGACGGAGCACGGCATAGCCTACATGCGCGGCCGCACAGTAAAAGAACGCGCCCTGAACCTGATAGCCGTAGCCCATCCGGATTTCCGGGCGGAATTAAGGGCGCAGGCCGCGAAGCTGGGATATATTTAGTAATGGTGGAGCGGGTGACGGAAGGGTTTGTCTGTAGGGGCATCCGGACCCCGACCTGGTCTAGCATAGGGGTGGACTGGGCTACCAGAGTCAGCTACGGACACTGGGCCCGCGGGAGGATAAGGGCGGCCGCGCTGGCCGACCCGGCCCCGGAAGACAAACCCTGACGGCACCCGCGAACTAGTACACCGAGTTACGAGTGGTTTTAGAAATACAAAAGGGGAGGAAATAAGATGAAAGATGTTTTCATAGTAGACGGAGTAAGGACGGCGATAGGGACTTTCGGCGGCGCGCTGGGCGACCTCAGCTCGGTAGAGCTGGGCAAAGCGGCGGCCAAAGCGCTTTTAACCAGGACCAAGCTGGACCCCGCAATGATAGACGAGGCCCTCTTCGGCAGCATCTACCAGGCCGGCTGCGGCCAGAACATGGCCCGCCAGATAGCCCTCGGCATAGGAATGCCCAAAGAACGGACAGCCATGACCGTCAACATGCTCTGCGGCTCCGGCCTGCGCACCGTGGCGATGGCCGCCCAGGGCATAAAATGCGGCGACGCCGAACTGGTAATAGCCGGCGGCGCCGAATCAATGACCAACGCCCCCTACC
Source organism: uncultured Elusimicrobiaceae bacterium (assembly GCA_964549095.1). Classification (GTDB taxonomy): domain Bacteria; phylum Elusimicrobiota; class Elusimicrobia; order Elusimicrobiales; family UBA9959; genus JAHJSU01. The sequence continues at coordinate 1,211 of CAZJUL010000248.1, read as the reverse complement.
TGCTTAAAAAAGCCCGCGGCGGCTACAAGATGGGCCACGCCGAAATGCACGACTCAATGATCTGCGACGGACTCTGGGACGTCTTCAACAACTACCACATGGGCGTCACCGCCGAGAACCTCGCCGAGAAATACTCCCTGACCCGCGAAGAACAGGACGCCTTCGCCGCCGACTCGCAGAACAAAGCCGAGAAAGCCGCGAAAGAGGACCGGTTCGCCGACGAAATAGCCCCCGTAGCCATACCGCAGAGAAAAGGCGACCCGCTCCTGTTCACCAAAGACGAATACCCCAAGGCCGGCGTAACGGCCGCGGGCCTCGGCAAACTCCGCCCCGCCTTCAAAAAGGACGGCACCGTCACCGCCGGCAACGCCTCCGGCATAAACGACGGCGCGGCCTGCGTACTGACCGCCTCGGAAGAAGCGCTGAAAAAGCACAACCTGAAGCCGATGGCGCGCATAGTTTCCTACGCCTGGTCCGGCACCGATCCCGCCATCATGGGCATAGGCCCCGTTGAAGCCGTCCGGCAGGCGCTCAAGCGGGCCGGCTGGCAGCTGAAGGATATAGAACTCATAGAGGCCAACGAAGCCTTCGCGGCGCAGTCCCTGGCGGTGGCCAAGGAGCTGGGCTTCAATAAGGATATAGTCAACGTCAACGGCGGCGCCATAGCGCTGGGGCATCCCGTCGGGGCCAGCGGCGCGCGCGTGCTGGTGACGCTGCTGCACGAGATGAAGAAGCGCGGCGCGAAAAAAGGCCTGGCCACCCTCTGCATCGGCGGCGGCATGGGCATAGCGATGTGCGTGGAAGCGTAATGAAAGACGGCGCCAAAGGACAGGCCTCCGCCAGGGACTTTCGGCCCTGGCGGGCGCCCCGTCCGGGCGGTAAACTTAAGTATAATGATATCCGGCCGATCCTGCTGGTGCTCAGCGGGGACCGGCGGGACGTGATTTCTCAACATGCTGAAACCAGGGACCACAAGAACGATATTGACGCTCATCTCAGCCCTTATGCTGGGCGGAACTGAACTGCAAGCCGGAACGGCCGTAGACCAGCTGCCGGCCTTGCCCGCGGCCGTCGCCGTGCCGGCGGTCCCGGCGCCGACGGCGCCGGAAAGCTCCAGGTCCGCCCTGGCGCTGGTCCGCTCGACAAGCTCAAAATACTGGGCGAAGATAGACTGCCTGCGCGACACCGCCCACCAGTTCGTCCAGGAGAAA
>CAZJUL010000247.1:0-4662 GCA_964549095.1 uncultured Elusimicrobiaceae bacterium | reverse complement strand
CACGGTGTGGCGAGCCGTGCCTGACGAGCCATTCCGCCGACAGGTCCCGCGAACCAACTCGTAACCATCACCCCCCCTATTCACGGCAGCTTGATTTCCAGCGTCATGCCGGGCTTCAGTATGCCGCCGGGATTGGGAAAGCCGGCTTTGACCGCGTAGACCAGCCGGGTGCGCTCTTTGCGCGTCTGCACGTTCTTGGGCGTGAACTCGGCCTCCGGATAAATGGCGCTTATGCGGCCGGGGAATTCCCGGTCGTCCAGTTCGGGCAGGAAGCCGGTGACTTCCATACCGGCCTTCAGCTTCGCCAGTTCGTCGTGCGGGACATAGATGCGCGCCCAGACCTCCGACAGGTCGGCCACGGTGGCCAGCCGGGTGCCGGGCGCCACCAGTTCCCCTTTCTCCCGGTAGGCATAGAGCAGCCGGCCGGAGACCGGCGACTTGATGGAGCACCAGTCCACCTTGAGCGCGGAATCGTCGCGCCTGTATTTCAGCCGGTCGAAGTTCTCCCTTGAAACCGAACCGCCTCGGAACAGCTCTTCGGTCCGCTTGAAATCGGCGGCGGCTATGCCGGCCGCCAGCTTCAGGTCGGCGCAGTCCAGCACCGCGACATCCTGCCCCTTTTTTACCGGCTCGCCTTCGCGCGCGCCGTAGGACTCTATTACGCCGGGCACCCGCGCCGACAGGTCCACCTCGGTGGCTTCGACGGTGCCGCTGTAGCGGAAATCCTTACCGGCCCCGGCCCGCAGGAAATACCACGCGGCCGCGGCCGCCACCAGCAAAACAGGTATTATTATTTTTTTCATAGATCCTCCTTATTTTCCGTCCTGCGCGGACAGGCTGTCCAGCAGGGACAGCTTGAGCAGTATCTCCGCGCTGACGGACGCCGCGGCGGTCTTGGCCTGCAGCACCTTAAGGTTAGCGCTCTCCACTTCCAGCCAGGTGCCGCTGCCCGTGTTATAAGCATCATAGGACAGACGGGCCGCTTCTTCCGCTTCCGCCACCGCCGCGCTGTTAAGCTCCTGCTCGGACCTCAGCGCGCGGTAGGCGTCGCGGGCCTCGTAGAAATCCCTCCCGGCGGCGCGCAGGACCTCGTCGCGCCGCTCCAGCGCCGCTTTAGCGTTCAGTTCCCCTTCGCGCCGCTTTTCTTCGGACCTGCCGCTTTCGAACAGGGGCAGGGCTAGCGAGAGCGAAGCCGAATTCTGCAGGAAGGAATAAAGATTGGGTCCGTTCGGGTAGTCGAGGGAACTGCGCGCCCATAAGTTAAGACGCGGCTGCCATTCGGCCCTGTGGGCTTCGGCGGAAAGTCGGAAAGCCGCCGCGGCGTTCTCCAGCGCATCGGCGGAAGGCGGGGAGGGATCCGCCAGCAGGGTGGCGGCCCCCGCCATGCGTTCGAACATATCGGCGTACGCATCGGCTTTCACGAATACCCCGGCGGCCTCGCCGCCGTAATCCCTGCCAGCCATGCGCGCGTCCAGCGGCAGCGAGACGTCCCCGTTCAGCTCGAAGCCGGACATGAACGCCAGTTCGCGCAGGGCTGAAGAGAGTTCGCTGCGGGCCCGCAGGAGGTCCCGCCGGCGCGCCGTCGTCTCCTGGCGCGCCCTGATGCCGTCCAGGCGGCTGCGCGTCCCGGCCTTCACCCCCAGTTCCATATCCTTCAGCTGGCTGAGCGCTAACTGCAGGTTCTCGCCTATCAGGTAGACTTTTTCAAGCGCCAGCCGCATCTTGAAATAGGCGGCGCGGGTTTTCAGCACGGTCTGCCGGCGGACCTGTTCGGCCTCTGCTTTTCTGGCGGCGGCGTTCTTCCTGGCAGCCTCGTAAACATCCCGCAACGAGCCGCCGTCGAAAAGCGTGTAATAGGCGGAAGGACCGAACGTGTAATTCCAATTGTCCCCGAGGGGCCGCCTGATAAGGCCTATCTTCATCTCGGTCACTTCCGAATTATAGCGCAGCGCGCCCTCAAGTGCGAGGCGCGGGTAGAGCGGCGAAGAGGCGGCCTCCGCGGCGGCTTCGGCCGCTTCGGCGGCGCGCAGGGCGCTTTTGTACTGGTTGGAAGCGGACAGCGCGCTCTCTTCGGCGGTCTTCAGGGTCACGTTCAGTTCGCCGGCCCCGGCCGGAGCGGCCGCAAACAGAAGAATGAACAAAGCCAGGTTCATAAGCCCACCCCCCTCAGCGCTATCTCGGCCCGGTCGGCTATCCCCTCGTCGGAGAAGAACTCCGCGGCCAGCGCGTCGAACTCTATCCCGCCGGGCTTTTTAACGCCGTGGCGCTCCATTATGCCGCCCATTATTACCGGGAACACCATAGTAGGCAGCAGCGCCCCTATCATATACGGTATGGAATGGGCTTTAAGCGCGCTCTGCGGCCGGCACTGCGCGGCCAGCGCGGAAAGCTGTTTCACGTGCTCCAGGAAATTCCCGCTTATAAAATCGAAAGCTTCTTTGTTGCCCAGGCTCACATCGGCCAATATGACGGGGGCGACGCCCTTTATCTCGCGCGCGAACCTGCCCACGGCTATAAGCGCGTTCTTCAGTTTCTCCCGTGGGCCGGCGCCTTCCGCCACACCCATCTGGAACCTGGCGAAGAACTCGGCGTACATTCCCTTCAGGACGGCTTTCAGGAACTCGTCTTTCGAACCGAAATAGTAATGGAACATCCCGGTATTGACCCCGGCGCGGCGGCAGGCCTCCCTGACGCTGAGGCCCATGACGCCTTTTTCCCGCAGCAGCTCTTTTCCCGCCTTCAAAAGCCGCTGGTCCGTTCCCGAAGCTGGTCTGCTCATACTTTCCTCCGCCGATTGTTATACTCTTGTATAATTATACACCCGTATAACCAAATTGTCAAGGCCCTCCCCTGTACACACATAAGGGATATATAATACAATGTATTACATTGTTTATATAGGTCCCGGGCCTGGTTGCCGGATATACAGACCCGTTCCGGCAGGCAGCAAGGACCGGGATTTTGCAAAAGGCCGGAACGCTCCGATCCGCCTTTTTCCCCTCGGGAACGCCGCGGTTTTTGACTTGACCGCGGTCATAGGCCAAAGGGCCTAATCCGGCATAGGCATCTTATCCGTATATTGAGGGGCCCTTTGACACTGATAAAGGAACGGTTATTACGCTAGAATATATTTGTAGAAAACCACGGAGGGAAATTAATGACAAAAGCACTGATAGCGGCAGTAGTGATGGGTCTTACCGGCAGCGTAAACGCGTCAGAGATGGAAAACCTTAAGGGAACGGGCTTCTCGCCCCTTTCAATGGACGCCATAAAGGGCGTGAGCATCGTTATTAACAACACGAACACCAACAACGGCTCAAGCACCGTCAACACGAATGTCAGCGTGAACAACGCCAATTCCGACATCGCGATCACCAAGAACAATACCAACAACGGCTCCAGCAACACGGGCAACGTGGTCAACGCGAACAACGGCAATACGAACGCCGCCGTAACCAATAACAACAACGGCAACCTGGTCAGCAACACCAACACCGCGGTCAACGCCCATCACGGCGTTATCAGCGCGGGCGTGACCAACAACAATAACGGCAACCTGATAAGCAACACGCACACCGCCGTCAACGCGCATCACGGCAACATAACCGCCGGCGTGAACAACAACAATAACGGCAACCTGGTAAGCCACACCGGCACCGACATCACCGCCCATCACGGCAACATCAACGCCGGGGTGAACAACGTCAACAACGGCAACGGCGCGGTAGGCACGCACACCGGGCTTAACCTGAACAATACCAACCCCAACGCCACCATCGGCGCGACCATCGGCAACACCAACACGAACAACGGCTCGGCCGACACCGACAACGACATCAACATCAACACCTCCAACGAAGACGGCACCAGCGTCAACATCAACAACACCGACAACAACAACGGGATAGCGGACACCGACAACGACGTCACCGTGAACGGCGTGAGCGCGACCGCGAAGAAGCAGACCTATAAGAGCCCCGCGGCCTACAGGTTCCAGAGCCAGGCCCGCCAGGCCATGAACAAGGCCGTGAACAACCTGAAGGCGATGCAGGGCGTAGAGGTCCTCTCGGCCGACACCAGGGAACTCAGCTGCTGCGGCTTCACCTTCGAAGTGAAATTCTCCGCGGTGAAGACCCTGCAGACCTTCACCAGCAAGAAGTCCTACAACTGCGCCCCCCAGGCCGACGACGCCCTGAGCAGGGACGTGGCGGTTTTCCAGGGCCAGAACCGGAAGATCGTCAGCGCCGAAATACTCGAATCCAACTTCAGGTATTCTTACTCGATAGCGTACTTCCCTCCCTCCAAGAAGTAAATTGCGCCTCAAAAAGCTTCCGGCGCCTGGACACGATCCAGGCGCCGGAACTTTTTTGCCGCCGGACAAAGGCCGGACGGAGCGGCGGGCGGCTTACTTTAAGCCCATTTTCAGCTTGAAACCGGCGAACCACTTCTTCGCGCGCCACTTAAGCCTGGCGGCCAGCGGCATTTTCGCGACCTTGACCTCTTCCATGTTATGAATAAAGGCGTCTTTCTTGTCGCAGAGGGAGACCTGGAAATCAAGGATGTCGGTGTAGAGGTTGCCCTGGAAGCCTTTTAAGGCCCTGAGGCCCGCGATGTGGGCCCTGGCCTCGTCGAACCTGCCCAGACGGCGCAGCAGCTCGGTCA
>CAZJUL010000246.1:0-4664 GCA_964549095.1 uncultured Elusimicrobiaceae bacterium | reverse complement strand
TCGGGTGCGGGCCGCCGGCAATAAGGATAAGCCGGTTCCCGAACCTTTTCTTTAGAACGGCCGCGAGGCGGCGTATATGCGGAAGCTGGGAAGTGAAGAAGGACAGCCCGGCCGCGGCGGTGCGGCGGGCTTTAAGGGCCTTGGCCGCCAGCGCGATAAGCTCTTTTTCTGTTTCAGGAAATAACAGCTCCAGGCCGGGCAGCGCCGCCCGCTCCAGCGCGCCGGCCAGGGCGTTGAAGCTGTGGCGGTTTTCCCTGGTATAATAGAAGAGCAGTGTCAGCGCTGTTTTGTGCGGCATGTGTGATATTTTATAAATTATTCGCTTAAGAAGGTCCGGGCTATGTTCAAACTATCCATCTTTCGCGGCGCGCTGCTGGCCGTCCTGGCGGCTCCCGCCTCGCTGCTGGCCTTCCTTACCGGCTGGGCCGCCGCGGACTGGCGCTGGGGAGCTCTGGCCGGCGCTGCGGTCTTTACGCTCTTTTTCGCCGCGGCCGTGGTCAATATCCTGCGCGCCCGAAACTATTCCTACGCCGACTGCCTGCTGCCGCCGCTGTTCTCGCTGGCCTGGAGCCTGGTCCTGGTGCCGCTCAGCTTCGGCGAGCGGCTCTTTACCGCGCCGGCGTTCATCGGCTCGGCGGTCCTTCTGGGGGCCTGTATGGCGATGGTAAGACTGGACGGTATGAGGAACAGGCGGCTGCTCTGGCTGCCTGTCGTGGTTTTCGCCTATGAAATGCTCCCGGTGAATATCCCCGGGCCCTTCGACGATTACTTTTCTTTCGGCGGGGCTTTCGTGAATTCCCTTTTCACGGCCGTGAAGACCCGCCTGTTCGCCGGCCTGGCTGCCGCCGCGCGGGAACTGCTGCGCCGGAAAAGCGCGGGGCTTTAGGCGCTTTCCCCTGGCCCGTCAGTTCCCTTCCCCGCCCGTTCAGCCTCGTAGTTCTTCACCAGCCAGACATAAGCCCGGGCCATGGCAATGTCCAGCCAGGGCAGGAAGATGAAAGCCTTCAGCGCTGAAATTATCACCGCCCACGGTTTCAGGTCCAGCGTAAGCACCGGGTGCACCAGGGTGCCGCGGGCGCCCATAATGCCCGGCGTGAAAAGCTCTATCAGCGCCCACAGCATAAAGACCGGGAAGAGCCGGTCCTTGAAACCGTAGGTTATGATAGTGCTGAACACGAATGATTCCCTGATCCCGGTTTTCCTGTCGGTCACGCAGTACTGGGAAAAGCCGTACATTATGCCCCAGATGACGCCGGGCACTATGAGCAGCAGGAACCCGGAGGCCACGATGAGGCCGTAGACCAGGGAGACGGCCATCGCCGTGAAGAAGACGGAAAAACCCCTGAAGATGTCGCCGTACTCGGCGGGTCGGCCGCGCGACAGGTTGATGAAGAAAAGGTTCATGCCGATGGCCAGCGGCCCGGCGATAAAGATCTCGTAAGGCAGCGCGTACCAGCGGTTGTCGAAATGTTTCCAGATAAGCAGCGCGGGGAAAGTTGCCAGTATATGGTACGCTGCCACGGCCGGCGCTATGCGTGTGAAATTGTCGAGGTAGAAATTCCAGCTGTCTTTAAGCCAGGTGTGGGTCAGGTTTTCTTCGGGTTCCATGCGGGGTTACCGGGTCCCGGCGGCTTTGGCCTTTCTATATAACAGGCTGGCGCGGTAGGAGCTTCTGACCAGCGGTCCGGACAACACCGCTTTGAAGCCCATCTTTTCCGCTTTCTCCCCCCATTCCGCGAATTCTTCCGGCGTGAGGTAGCGGGCTACGGGCAGGTGTGCTTTGGACGGCGCCAGGTATTGGCCCAGCGTAAGCAGGTCGCAGCCGTGGGCCAGCAGGTCTTCCAGGACCGACGCTGTTTCCCCGGCGGTTTCGCCAAGGCCCAGCATCAGTCCGGATTTAGTGAAGATGTCCGGGCGCAGCGCTTTTGCGGCCTTCAAAACCCCCAGCGATCTTTTATAATCCGAGCCTGTCCTGACTTTTTCGTAAAGCGCGGGTACGGTCTCCACATTGTGCCCAAGCACGTCGGGGTTTGCGTTTAGTATCTTTTTAAGGGCTTCGATGTCGCCGTTAAGGTCCGGGATAAGAGGTTCGGTCTTCATCGCCGGGTCCGCGGACTTTAAGGCGGCTACCGTCCGCGCGAAGTGGCCCGCCCCGCCGTCCGGCAGGTCGTCGCGTGTGGGAGAAGTGAACACGACGTGTTTGAGGCCCCATTTCTTCGCCAGTTCCGCCACCCGTTCCGGTTCTCCCGGGTCGGGCGGCAGCGGCGGGGTTCTTGAGACGGCGCAGAAGCGGCACTGCCGCGTGCAGGCGTCGCCCAGTATAAGGAAAGTCGCTTCGCCTTCCGAGAAGCATTTGCCTTTGTTGGGGCAAAGGGCTTCGTCGCAGACGGTGTGGAGGCGGCGGGCGGCCAGGTCCCCGATGGTATCAAGCGAGGGCTTTTGCCGCAGGGCGGCCTTGTTCTCCCGGGCCTCGTCGATTATCCATTTAGGGAATTGCGGCATAAGTATCAGGGGACGCTGTTTCCTAACTTCCTAAGTGACCCCTATATGGAACGAGTTAGGAAGTTAGGAAACAGCGTCCCCTGGTCCCGGCTACTCGACTATCTTCAGGTGCAGTTCCTTCAGCTGCTTCTCGTCCAACTTAGACGGCGCGTCGCTGAGCAGGCAGGCGCCGCTGGTGGTCTTAGGGAAAGCGATAACGTCCCGGATGGAGTCCGCGCCGGCAATGATGCCTACCAGCCGGTCGAAACCGATGCCGATGCCGCCGTGCGGCGGGGCGCCGAAGTCCAAAGCGTTGACCAGCATTCCGAACCGGGCCTCTATCTCCTCGTGCGAATAACCCATCAGCCCGAAGATCCTTTCCTGCATAGCGCGGGTGTGGTTGCGCACCGAGCCGGAGCCCAGTTCCACGCCGTTAAGCACCAGGTCGTACTGGCAGGAGCGCACGTTCCCCGGGTCCGTGTCCAGCTTGTGGACCTCCTCCGGCAGCGGCGCGGTAAAGGGATTATGCGTGAAGGTCCAGGCGCCGCTGTCGGCGTCCTTTTCCAGCAGCGGGAAATGGCGCACCCACAGGAAGGCCCATTTCTTCAGCGGCTCGCCGATTATCTCGGCTTTTTTGCCCGCTATGAATTCGGCGCGCAGCGCGCCCATATGGCTGAACGGCGCGAAACCGGCGCCGATGCCGAAGAAGGTCAGGTCGCCCGGCTTCACGCCCAGCTTTTCCTTCAGCGCGGCCAGCTCTTCCGGTTTGAAGAATTTCACTATGGGCGATTCCGGCTTGGCCGGGTCGTTCCACCTGATCCACGGCAGGCCCTTAGCGCCCAGTTTCTTGATATGCTCTTCCAGCTTGTCTATGCCGCTGCGGGCTATGGTCGCGCCGGGAACGTTCAGCGCGCAGACGTGTCCGCCGGCCGCGATTGCGCCGGAGAAAACCTTGAAGCCGCAGTCCTTGAACACTTCGGAGGCGTCGGTTATCCGGAAGGCGTAGCGCAGGTCCGGCTTGTCCGAGCCGTACTGCAGCATTGCGTCGGAATATTCCATTTCCAGGAAAGGCGCATCGATGCTGTCTCCGACGGAGGCGAAGATAGCCTTCATCATCCCTTCCACCACCGCGGCCACGTCAGTCTCCGTCACGAAGGACATCTCCAGGTCTATCTGCGTGTGCTCGGGCTGGCGGTCGGCGCGCAGTTCCTCGTCGCGCAGGTTGCGGGAAAGCTGGAAATACCGGTCGAAGCCGGAGACCATCAGCACCTGCTTGAACACCTGCGGCGACTGCGGCAGCGCGTAAAAACAGCCGGCGTTATTGCGGGACGGCACCACGAAGTCCCTGGCCCCCTCGGGCGTGGAGCGCGTGAGCAGCGGGGTCTCTATCTCGTTGAAGTCCAGGCCGCAGAGGTAATTGCGGATGATGTTGGCCAGCTTGCTCCTGAGCACCAGGTTCTTGTACATCCGCGGCATCCTGAGGTCCAGGTACCTGTATTTAAGGCGGGTTTCTTCCAGCACGCCGGCGTACTGGCTCAGTTCGAAAGGCAGGGGCTTGGAGGTGTTCAGTATCTCGATGGAATCCGCGATGACCTCTATTTCGCCCGTCGGCATGTTCTTGTTGGCGTTGTTGCCGGGCCGCGCCGAGACCGTTCCGGTCACCTTCAGGACAAATTCGCTTTTCAGTTCCTCGGCGGTCTTGAACATCGGGCTGTCCGGGCGGACGACTACCTGCGTGACGCCGTAGAGGTCCCGCAGGTTGATGAAAACAACGCCGCCGTGGTTGCGCTTGACGTCCATCCAGCCGCAGAGCGTTACGGTCTGGTCCAGGTTCTTGATGTTCAGGTCTCCGCAGGTATGGGTTCTCAGCATAGGTTCTCCGGACGGGGGACGGGGTTTAGCGGACCAGCTTGGTTATCTCGGGGATGAGCTCCGCGATGGGCACGTTCCGCTGCTCCGCCTTTTCCTTCAGCGTCTTTACGGCGCAAGAGGAATTCCTGAGCTCGTCGTCGCCCAGTATCAGCGCGAAGGACGCGCCGGACCGGTCGGCCGACCGCATCTGCGATTTGAGGCTCAGCTCGAAATCGGAATAGTCCGCGCTAATACCGGCGGCGCGGAGGTCGGCAAGCAGTTTGAAAGCCGCCGGGCGGGCCGCTTCCGCGGCGGAGATGACGAAGGCCCTG
>CAZJUL010000245.1:0-4672 GCA_964549095.1 uncultured Elusimicrobiaceae bacterium | reverse complement strand
CTGAGCTATTCCTACGCTAAACACCGGATGCCCATCTTCCTGCAGGCGGCCGGGCTGGTCCTAAACGGCAATATCAACGAGCTGGAGCTGAAATATAACAAGCGGTACATAAGCGCCGCGGCGGGCACGGCCTGGCCGTTCGACCGGTATAACCGGGTAGAGGCCTTCTATGTGCATAAGAACGAAAGGGATATATACACGGATATAGATTATACGTCGCGCCAGCGCACGCGGGCGGTGCAGGCTTCGTTCGTAAGGGACACGGTCAGCGGCCTTTACCTGCTGGCCGTCAGCGGCTCCAGGACGGAGCTGACCTATGTGAAGGCCTCGGAAATGCTCGGCGGGAACCTGAAATACGACGTCACTATGTTCCAGCGGCTGCAGTACTTCCCGCTTTCAAAGCGCAGCGCGTTCGTGGACCGGCTCCTTGTGGGGGCCAGCGAGGGCCGGGACCGGAAGACTTTCGGTTTCGGCGGGATGGGCGGGGTGCGGGGCCTGCTGTCCTCTTCGGACCTCAATTCCGGGGCCCGGGTGGTGATGAACAACCTGGAGCTGCGGACGCCGCTTATTAAGGATTTGAATTATTATATGTGGTTCATGTTCCCGGACTTTTATTTCAAGGCCATCTACGCCAAGGTGTTCGTGGATACGGCGTACGGCTGGGACAGGCGCTCCGAACTGCGCTCGTTCGGCGCGTCGGACATCAAAAGCTCCGTAGGCGCCGGTATAAACATACACACTTTCCTGCTGCAGGCTTTCCAGCTGGTCCTCAGCTTCGACTACGCCTACCGCCTCCACGACGGCGGCAAGATCTTCTACTTCTACCTCGGCCCGATGTTCTAGTTCGCGGGACCTGTCGGCGGATCGGCTCGTCAGGCGCGGGGCCGCGGACCTGGCCGCGGCGGCCATCCGCACACACAAAAGCTCATTGGGCGCGGAGGGGCTTTTTGGGTTTGACTGGGGGGGGGGAATATACTAGAATTCACTCTATGAACATACGCAATATCGCCCTCGTTACCGTTGTCATTTTCGCAGTATCGGCGCTTTCCGCTTACGCGCAGGCGCCCGTAAAGAAAGCGGCCGCGCCCGCTAAAAAAACCTCGGCGACCGCCGCGCCGGCCGCTAAAACTCCTGCAGCGAAGCCGGCGGCGACTACGGCGCCCAAGACGGCTCCGGCCGCAAAACCCGCCGCTAAACCCGCCCCGCAGGTGCAGGCCTCTACGGCCCCCGCGACCTTGAGCCCCTTCGACGAAGCCGTCGAAAAACTTAAATCCTCCGAACCGGGCCCGAGGCGCCAGGCGGCCGACTTCCTGGGCCAGAGCCGCGATCCCAAAGCCATCCCGCACCTGCTGAAAGCGCTGAACGACCCCAGTATGGATGTGCGCATAGCCGCCGTGGACAACCTCGGGATGCTGCGCGCCAGGGAAGCCACCCCGAAGCTCTCCGACATACTTTCAAAGGACGCCGAACCGAGGCTCAGGCAGGCTGCGGCAACCACCCTTTCCTACATCGGCGACCTGGCCGCGGGTCCCGCGCTCGTCGGCGCGCTGAAAGACGCCGATCCGGGCGTGCGCTACGCCGCCGCGCGGACCATAGGCGTGATCAGGTATATGGCGGCGGAAGACGCGCTGATAGAACTCCTGAAGGACGCGGACGTCAATATGCGCCGCGGCGCCATTTCCACCCTTGGCCAGCTGCAGTCCAAAAAAGCCGTCAGCGGCCTGAAGAAGACCTTGAACGACCCCGACAAATACGTGAAGCTGGAAACCGTAAAAGCCCTCGGCGATATGGGCGACGCTTCCGTTATAGGCGAGATGAAGAAGAACCTGGAAGACGCGGACACGGCCGTGAAGATGGCCACCGCGCTGGCGCTGGCGAAACTGCACGACGCCTCCGGGCTCGGCCTCGCCCATGAATTCATAAGGTCTTCTGACCCGATGCTTAAGAATCAGGCCGCCGACACCATCGCCGCCGCCGGCGACGAGAAAAGCGTGGCGCTCCTCGAAGAGCTTATCGCGGCCGAACCGGACCAGAATAACAGGAACATGCTGGACTACGCGAAGCAGCGGCTGTCCGCCAGGCTGAAAAACCTGCAGAAAAAATAGAGCGCGCGCGCAGCGTTGAAGGGCCGGGCGCTGGTCCCGGCCCTTTGAATTATGGCGAAAAATAAAAAGAACAGACCGGCACCGCAGGCGAAGGTTCTCCCTTTGAACACCGGCAGCCGGCCCGCCGCGGCCGGTGAAACCTCGCCCGGAAAAAGGGCGCTGCTAGTGATGGCGGCGGGCCTGGCTGTGATAATCGCCGGCTACGCGCTGCTGAAAAAAGTGGACCCCGCCGGACAAAATCTTTACGCCGTGCTGGCTCCCATCGCGCTGCTGGCAGGCTACCTGCTCATCCCGGCCGCGCTTTTCGCGCGCGCCAAAACAGTTTCAAAAAACGAGCCTCAGAAAACAAACCTCCCCGAATAATTTCATCCCCCGCGCGGCGTTTTTTTGCGCTTCCCAATGAAATATTGACAAAGAAAACGGTTAGTGTATATAATATGCCATATACCACTGATTGTGTGGGTTTGGGTTTAAAGCACAAGGTATGGTATAAGAGGAGAGGGTTTATGAAATGCCCGTTTTGCGGCGCGTTGGATACAAAAGTGACCGACAGCAGGGATTCCGACGTCTTCGAAACGAGGAGAAGGAGGGAGTGCGAAAAGTGCGGGAAGAGGTTCACCACCTACGAGCGGATAGAGCAGAATCCGCGGTCCAAGTCCCTGATAATCGTGAAGAAGGACGGGCGGCGCGAGGAGTTCTCGCGCGATAAGCTGAAGAGCGGGCTGATAAAAGCCTGCCAGAAGCGCGACATCCGCGTCGGCAAGATAGACGAGGCGGTGGGCGAGATAGAGAGCGCCCTGCGGGACGCCAACAAGGGCGAAGTGCCGAGCGCGCTGGTAGGGGAGCTGGTGATAAAGAAGCTGAAGAAGATAGATAAGATAGCGTATATCCGTTTCGCGTCGGTCTACAAGGATTTCAGCGACGTGAAGGATTTCGAAACAGAAATAAAGTCGATAAAGGAGAGGGAAGAGAAATGAACGAGTTTTTTCCGAAGGTCATAAAGAAGAGGAACGGCAAGGTAACGGAATTCAGCATAGACAAGATCCGCAGCGCGATCTTCCGCGCCGAATACGCCAGCGGCGGCAGGGACAAGGAAAAGGTGGCCCGCAGGGCCGAGGACGCGGCGAGGAAGATCTTTACCGATTTTACCGCACACGCCAGGATACCGACCGTGGACGACTGCAACGCCGCCTGCGTCGAGGTGCTCAGGGCCGGCGGGGACGGAAATACCGCCGACAAGTTCGAATCCTACGCGCTGGACCGGACGCTGGTGCGCCAGCGCGAGCTGCACGTGAAGAAGAAGGGCGGCCGCGGCGACGTGACCGACCAGATGCTGCTGGTGCAGTCCATCACCAACGAGACCATAGAGAAGTTCGACAGGAAAAAACTTTCCGAAGCGCTGGAGAAGGAATACCATCTTTCCCGCGAGCTCTCCGAAATGATCGCCAAGGAGACCGAGAACGACGCCTACAAGCTGTGCGACCGGTACGGCTCCAACAACTTCGACACGCAGTTCCTGCGCAAGCTTTCCGAGTCGCACCTGACAATGATGGGCATCCCGGTGAAGGACACCTCCCTGTCCATCCCCGCGTCCACCGTCGAAGGGCTGGTGCTGGCCGGCAGCAAGGAGAATTCCAACATCAGCTCCAACAACCCCGAGGCCGTGAACCTCGGCATAGCCGAATACATCCTCAAGCAGTATAACCTGCGCAAGGTCTTCTCCGAGGACATCTCCGAGGCGCACAATTCCGGCGCCATCCACATCCACGACCTGGGCTACCCGCAGCGGGTGTACTGCTCCAGCCATTCAGTGGAATACATAAAGAAGTACGGGCTGGACAAGATCGTTTCCAACCTGCAGAACAAGTCCTATCCCGCCAGGTCGGCGATGGTCCTTAACGGCCACATACAGACCTTCCTGGCCTCAATGCAGTCCAGGTACGCCGGCGCGCTGGGCTTCGGCTTCCTGAACATCCTGTTCTCGCCCATGCTGTACTGCCCCCAGGAGATGGCGGAGGGGGAACTGGAAGGCAAGAAGGTCACGCTCGGCAAAGACGCCCTAGAAGCCATGCTCGAAGCCGGCACCCTTTCCGCCAAGGACGGGACCGACGCGCCTTACTTCAGGCAGATAGGCTCGGCGCGGAGGCTGTCCAAGATGTCGCGGACCGAGATGCGCCAGATAGCCCAGAACCTGATCTTCTCGGCCAGCCAGAACGCGTTCTCGCGCGGCGGCCAGACGCTGTTCATAGACTTCAACATCCACACCGGCGTTCCCGAGTACATGCGGAACGTGCCGGCGCTCGGCCCGGGCGGCAAATACATGATAGAGGCCGCCGACGGCCGCATAGAGCTGGTTGAGAACGCGCCCCGCTTCAAGGGCGTGGAAGGCGATTCCCGGACCGGCGACGTGGTGCACCCGGAGGACGGGCGCAAATATGTCACCTACGGCGATCCCCGGCTGGTCAAGGCGGCCCAGGAATTCGCCATAGAGCTGATGAAGGTCTGGGAGGAGGGGGACAAGTACGGCGTGCAGTTCGCGTTCCCGAAATGCGACCTCCACGTGGGCA
>CAZJUL010000244.1:282-4719 GCA_964549095.1 uncultured Elusimicrobiaceae bacterium | reverse complement strand
TGAAGGCGGAGTCTTCCGCGATGAATCTGGTGGCGTCGCCCAGGTAGATCTTCGCGTAATAGGTGGTATTCGGCGCCAGCCCGGCGATATTCAGCTCCTGGGACTCGCCTCCGGCCACGGTGGTGGAGAACTGCAGGCGGAACACGGAGGGGCGGAACTGGTGCGCGGGGTCGGAGGAATAATCCACGCGGTAGACGCCGTTGGCCACGGCGCCCAGCGTCCCGTCGGCGCCCGGCGCCGTCCAGGCCAGGCGCAGCGCGCCCGTGGATTTGGTGAGGGCCGCTATGGCGACCACATTGCCGGGCTGCGCGGAGAGGGGGATATAGCCGGGGCGCGCTTTGAAGTCGCCCGCCGCCGCGGCGGAAAAGACCGCTTCGCCCAGCGCCGACTGCAGCTTGAAACCTGCGCCCTCGCTTCTCTCGCCGCCCGCGCTGACGGTATTGCGCGCCAGCGCCAGGCCGCCGCCCTCCAGCTTTTCGCCGGCGCAAGCCGGAAGCGGCCGGCCCAGCAGGGCCAGCAGCGCGAAAAGTTCTATAAGGCGGCGAACGGGCATAAGTTTTACTTTATTTCAGGTTGAAGTTGCGCTTCAGTATCCCTTTCACGCGGGCGAGAACTTCTTCCGGGAGGAACGGCTTGGTGATATAGTCTTCGGCGCCGCCCTCGATGCCGTCCACCTTGTTCTCTACGTCGGTGGCGTTGCCGGTCATCAGTATCACGGGTATGTGGCGTATTTCGGGCATGGCTTTAAGCTTCGCGCAGACCTCTATCCCGTTGTCGTCCGGCAGGACCACGTCGAGGAGTATCAGGTCGGGCCTTTCCCTCAGCGCGGTCTGTATGCCGTCGGCGGCCTGCGCGCAGGTGAGGACCTGGTAATGCTCGGCCTTCAGGACGGTGGTCAGCACTTTGCGTATCGTGGGGCTGTCGTCTATTATCAGTATCGTGTACATAGTCTTCCTCCGGTATAAAGTCTTGATACATATATAATAGTATCCCGGGGTGGCAGACTTATGGCAATTTCTTGTCAAAATCTTGTCAGCGCTTTGTCAGGCCCGGATTTGGTACAATAGGTTTATGCCATACAGCATCTGCGTGATAGGCGAACCCGAACTTTTCCAGGCGATACAGCAGGGCGGCGATAAATTTTCATTCGAATACTTTTCCACCGCGCACCTGCTGCTGAAGCGCCTGCGCACAAGCCCCGCCAGCCTGCTGCTGCTCAACGCCGAGCTTTCCGATATGCCCGGTCTGGAGCTGCTGCGCGTGATCCGGGAAACCAATTACGGCAGGGAACTGCCGGTGATCTTCCTTTCGGCCCGCAAGACGAAGGAAAGCCTGGGAGAAGCCTTCGCGCTCGGTGTAGACGATTACCTGCAGAAGCCGCTGGACACGCGGGAGCTGCTGGTGCGGATGAAGGCCGTCCTGCGCCGCCGGTTCGAGGCGCTGGAGACCTGGGGCGGCCCGCTCGAAGCCGGCAACATCTACATAGACCCCAGCCAGCGCAAATGCCTGGTGGACGGGGAAAAAGTCAATTTGCGCCCGCTGGAGTTCGCGGTCCTGGAGATGTTCATGCTGAAGGCGGGGCGGGTGCTCAGCCGCGGCTACCTGCTGACCAATGTCTGGCACGCGATGAGCGCCGCGGATATCCGGGCGGTGGACACGGTGGTCAGCCGGCTCCGCAAAGCCCTCGGGAAGCGGGGGGAGATGATAGAAACCATTTCGAAGCTGGGCTACTGCCTCAACCTGCCGGCGGAAAAACCGGCCAGGCTGCCGAAACCGGGACAGCAGCCGCCCAAAGGCGCGGCTTAGGCCGGGAGCGCAGGATACAGGAGCGAATTTATTATCCGTCCGCCCGAGATAGCGGACCAGCCGGAGAACATGACCATGCATGACCCCAAGAAACGCGCCGTGCCGGCGCCCGAGACTGACGCCGGCGAGCCGATTCCCCGCATACCGCATTCCGACGTGGATTTCGCCCTGGAAAGGGTGACGCTCATAGAACAGTTCGAGCTACGCGTCGGCGAGATGGAAAAGGCCTGGGCGAAGGAAAAGGAAACGCTTTCAGCGGCCCTTGCGGAAGCCAGGGCCCGCACGGATACCGGCGGTGAGGAAAAGGAAAAGGCCTGGGAGTGGAAACTGCAGTCGCTGAAGCAGGAGCTGTCCCAATGCCAGGAGGAGTTCGACAGGAAATACCAGGGCCTCCTGTCCGAACTGGCCGCGCGGGCGGCCGCGCTGGAGAAGAATTCAGCGCAGAAAGAAGCCAGGCTGCTCCAGCTCCACGAGAATATGGTCAACGAATTCCAGGCACGGGAAGCCGCGCTGCTCCAGCGGGAGGCCGCGGTCAACGCCCGCGCCGCCACGCTGAACCTGCGGGCCGCGGGCGGAGAATATGGAAAAAAGGGCGTTTAACCGTCCGGGGCCGCGTTCCGCCTGGCAGGACCTGCTGGAGGAACGGCGCGCCATAAGGGACGAATTCACAAAGGAGCGGCTGCTCCAGCGCGACCTGCGCGAGAGGACCGAAAAGCTGCTGGCCGGCATACAGACTTATTCCGTCAGGCGCGGCCCCGCCGCGGCCCGTGAGCCGGCGGCTCAAAATTCCGCGCCGGTTCCGGCGGAAAAGGCCCGGCTCCAGCCAGCTTCACCGTCGGCCGGCGCAGAACG
Organism: uncultured Elusimicrobiaceae bacterium; assembly: GCA_964549095.1. Taxonomy (GTDB): domain Bacteria; phylum Elusimicrobiota; class Elusimicrobia; order Elusimicrobiales; family UBA9959; genus JAHJSU01. Next base: position 2,061 of record CAZJUL010000244.1, on the reverse strand, counting down.
GCCGGCGGTAATATCCCGTATCTGTTCCGGCTTCCGGTCCGCCGGCTCGTTCTTTACCCGTTATTTCGAACTGGCCCGGCAGGCGCGCGGCGAAACCATCGCCGGGGCCGCAGCCGCGCTGCTGGTTTTTGCCGGGGTCCTTATCTGGCAGCCCTTTGCCGCCCCGCTCCGCGGCGTCTTCCCGCTGCCGCATACCGGCGGGGCGGGGCTCTGCGTGGACGCCAAAACCGGGAACCTCTATACCGCCGACCCGGTCCGGCAGCTGCTTTTCTCCGTTTCGGCCGACGGGGGACGGGTGACTTCCGTCGACAGGTTCCCGGCGCCCGGGCTCAAGGGGCTGGCCTGCGGGCCGGAAGGTTTCTTCTGGAGTTCCGACGGCGAGGCCATCTACAAGCACGCCGCCGGGAAGCAGAATTCCATATCGCGCAAGTATGCCGTGCCCGGCCTGCGCCCGGACGCGCTCTACTGGGACGGGCGCACGCTCTGGGCCGCCGATTCCGAAAGGATGTCCGTCGACCGGTTTTTGCCGGGCGACAGGTTCTCCTCTATCGGTTCCATACGCGTGCCCGGGAAAGACTTCACGGGGCTGGCCGCCGACGACGATACGCTCTGGGTCCTGGACGCGGCGGAAATGAAGGTTTACCGCTGCCGGCTGCCGGGCGGGGAAAACCCGGAAACCCTCGCGCTGGGCCCGCTGCTGCCCAAGGGCGCGCGCGCTGCGGGCCTGGCGGTGGCCGGCGGGGAAATGTGGATACTGACGGATAAACCCGCCGAACTGCGGCGCTACAGCCTTAGCGGCCTGCGCTTCCGGAAGTAAAGCCGGACCGGCACGCCCGGCGGGGCAAAGAGGTTCTATGTGCGGAATTCTCGCCATCCTTGAGATCAAAGACGACGCCGAAGCGCTCCGCGCCAAAGGTCTGGGCCTTGTAAAGCGCCTCCGCCACCGCGGCCCCGACTGGAGCGGCAGCTACTCGGACGCGCACGGCGTACTGCTGCACGAACGCCTTTCCATCGTCGATGTCGAACACGGCGCCCAGCCGCTGATCGATAAAGCTACGGGGCGCGTACTTTCCGTCAACGGAGAGATATATAACCACGAAGAGCTGCGCAAGCTGCTGCAGCGCCCGCACGATTTCCAGACGGCCTCCGACTGCGAGCCCATCCTTTACCTCTACGACGAGTTCGGCCCGGAGTTCGTGGAAAAGATGAACGGCATCTTCGCCTTCGTGCTTTACGATCCCGCCGCGAAGGACTATTTCATAGCCCGCGACCACATAGGCGTGGTCCCGCTTTACTGGGGCCGCGACACGGCCGGGAACCTCTATGTCGCCTCCGAACTGAAGGCGATAGCCGACGTCTGCTCCACCGTGGACGAATTCCCGCCCGGCCATTACTATTCCGGCAAAGAGAAGAAACTGGTTAAATATTACAGCCCCGCCTGGGCCGATACGAAAACCCTGCCTGCCAAACCCCTTGACCTGCCCGCCCTGCGCGAGGCCCTTGAAAACGCGGTCAAGCGCCAGCTGATGTGCGATGTGCCCTACGGCGTGCTGATCTCCGGCGGCGTGGATTCGTCGCTGATAGCGGCCATCGCCTCGAAGTTCAAGGAAAAACGGGTGGAGGATCACGACAAATCGCAGGCCTGGTGGCCGCGCCTGCACTCCTTCTCGGTCGGGCTGGACGGGTCCCCGGACCTGAAGATGGCCCGCAAGGTGGCGGACTTCATCGGCTCCGTCCACCACGAAATACACTTCACCGTGCAGGAAGGCCTGGACGCCG
>CAZJUL010000244.1:0-272 GCA_964549095.1 uncultured Elusimicrobiaceae bacterium | reverse complement strand
CATCACCACCATACGCGCCGCCACGCCCATGTACCTGATGGCCCGCAAGATCAGGGCGATGGGCATAAAGATGGTCCTTTCCGGCGAGGGCGCGGACGAGATCTTCGGCGGGTACCTGTATTTCCACAAGGCGCCGAATGCGCGCGAGCTGCACGAGGAAACGGTGCGCAAGCTCGCGATGCTGCACAAGTACGACTGCCTGCGCGCCAACAAATCCACGGCCGCCTGGGGAGTGGAGGCGCGCGTCCCGTTCCTGGACAAGGAATCCCTGG
>CAZJUL010000243.1:3896-4733 GCA_964549095.1 uncultured Elusimicrobiaceae bacterium | reverse complement strand
CGCCACCTTCAGGCGGTTCTCGGTCTCCTCTATGGAGGCCCGGCAGAGCACGCGCATGCCGTAGAGCAGCGGCGAGATATACCGGCAGGAAGATTCCGCCACCGGCCAGAGATAGCCGGATTCACGCATCTCTTCGATGTCGAACCCTATGGAGCGCATCAGTTCGGTGCGGGCCAGTTCGAAATACTTGTAATAATTCCCGTGCCAGACCACGCCCAGCGGGTCCAGGTCGCAGAAGGGCACCTGCAGCTCTACTTCCGCGCTCAATTCGCCTATCGGCGCCGGTCTTTCGGGCGCTGCGGTTTTCTTATTTTTCATAAAATTTCCAGGCCTTGGCTGAAAGCTGCGTGAGCATCCACCGCAGTTCCCCTTCGAGCGCGCGGTCTTCCTCCACGAACGGCGCCTGCGCGCGCACCGCTTTCAGCAGCGCGGCCACCTCGGCCGGCAGCGCGGAGGACTTCAGTTCTTTCCGCCTTATGCGCAGGTCCACGCCCTGCAGCGCTCCCAGCAGGGTTGCCGCGGCAGCCTGCTCGGTCAGGTCCAGGATGCGCAGACAATCCCTGGCGGCGATAGTCCCCATGCTCACTTTGTCCTGGTTATGACATTCGGTGGACCGGGAGAAAACGCTGGCCGGCATCGTCAGCTTCAGCGCCTCGGCCGCCCAGGCGGAAGTGCCTATCTGCAGCGCCTTGAAGCCGTGGTTGATGGCCGAGCGCTCCGCGCGCGCGCCGGACAGGTTGGAAGGCAGGCCGTTGCTGGTGCGCTTGTCCACCAGCAGTTCCAGCTGCCGGTCGTGCAGGTCGGCCAGGTTCGCGACGGCCGTCTTCAGGCAGTCCA
>CAZJUL010000243.1:2414-3886 GCA_964549095.1 uncultured Elusimicrobiaceae bacterium | reverse complement strand
CCCGCCGTAGAAATGTCCGCCGTGCATCACCACGCCCTTCACGCCGTCGATAAGCGGGTTGTCGTTGGAGCTGTTGAGCTCCGTTTCTATCTGCCTGCGCATCCACGGCAGCGCGTCGGCCAGCACGCCTATGATGTGCGGCGCGCAGCGCAGCGAGTAGCTGTCCTGCAGGCGGGCGGGAACGCTCCAGTAGCCGGGGACCTGCAGGTCGCGCCGGATCCAGGCCGCGGCCTGCTGCTGCCCGGGATGCGGCTTGCGGTCGAACAATTCCTTGTCGTAATGCGAAGTGTTCCCTTTCAGCGCTATGACGGACAGGGCGGAGATGCGGCTGGAAACGCGCTGCAGGTAATCCGCCCGGTCCCAGGCCAGGCAGGCCAGCGCGGTCATAACGCTGGTGCCGTTCATCAGGGCCAGCCCTTCCTTGGGCATGAACTTGAGCGGCTTTATCCTGTGCCGCTTCAAAGCGGCGGCCGCGGGCAGCCGCTTCCCTCCGCAGAGCACGTCGCGCTCGCCCATAAGCGCGGCGGCTATGTAGGACAGCGGGGTGAGGTCGCCGCTGGCACCCACGGAACCTTCTTCGGGGATGAGCGGCAGGATGCGGCTGTTGATGAGGGCGGCCAGTTTTTCCAGCAGCTCCCAGCGCACGCCCGAATAGCCTTTTGAAAGCGAGATTAGCCGGGCGGAAAGTATGGCCAGCGTGGTTTTCTCGTCGAAGATGCGGCCCAGGCCGCAGCCGTGGTAGCGCACCAGTTGCCGGGGCAGCTCTTCGATGAGGTGTTCGGGGACGACGCGCTCCACGGAAGCGCCGTAGCCGGTATTTATCCCGTAAAGCTGTTTGCCGCTCTTCCAGCCGCGGCGGATGAAGTCCACGCCCTTGTCCACGGCTTTACGCAGGCCGGGGTCGTCCGGCAGGGCCGCCTGCGCCCGGCCTTCGGCCAGCGCCAGCAAGTCCTCTATGGACCACTCCCCCCGCCCGGCGAATATTTTTCTCTGGCGCATTTCAGATCCTCCGGCCCGCTGGCTGACGGAAATATCCGGCTATATCGGCCCTGGCTGTCTTGCCCTGGGAGTTCACGGGGACGCGGTCCGCGAACCTGAAATAGCGCGGCAGGGTCACCGCGTCGAAGCTGGGCGCGAGCGCGTCTCTCAATTCCCGGGACGCCTTGGTGCGGCCGAGCGCCTTCAGGTTCTCTTTGCCGCGCCTGCTCAGGACAATAAGCGCGCCTATGAAAGACCGCGACGGCGAGCGGTCTTCTATTACCGCCAGCACGGCTTTCTCCACCCAGGGATGGCCCTTCAGCCGCCGCTCCATATCGTCGAGGGAAAGTCTTTTCCCGGCTATCTTCACTATGCGGTCGGCGCGGCCGGCCGTGAGGAAGCGCCCGTTTGGCAGGACTGTCCCGATATCGCCCATTGCGCGCCCGCCGCCGGAAAGCGGACGGCTGACAAAAGACGAGGCCACGCGCAGCCTG
>CAZJUL010000243.1:0-2404 GCA_964549095.1 uncultured Elusimicrobiaceae bacterium | reverse complement strand
GGAGACTTTCACGCCGGCCAGCGGACGCCACGCTGAAGATGCTTCCGGCCCCGACTGTACGCGCCAGCCCACGCCGCCGGTCTCGGTGGAGCCGAACACTTCGAAAACGGGAAGGTTCCAGCGGCGGCGTATGGACAGCGCGGCTTCGGGGGAGAGCGGCGCGCCGGAAGAGAAAATAGCGCGGCAGCCGCGGGGAGGGCGCAGGTCCGCGCCGGCTGCGGCCAGGCGGCCGAGATGCGCGGGCGAACTTGCCAGGCAGACCGATGCCAGCAAAGCGCCGCCGGAGGGCAGTTCGTCCCAGAGCAGCGGGGTTTCGGAAATGAAAGGCCTGCCGGCGCAGAGCGGCCAGAACAGGCGGAACAGGAGGCCGTAAATATGCTGGTGCGACACCGTCGAGAGCACGGCGCAATCGCCGAGGCGGGAGCCGAAAAGTTTTTCCAGCGCGGCGAGTTCATCCTCTATGTTGGCCAGGGTTTTGGGAACCCCTTTCCTGCCGCCGGTGGAACCTGAGGTGTAAAGCCAAAGCGCGGTTTTGTCCCTGTCGAGGATCCGCCAGGCCCTCTCCCCGCTGAACGCCGTGGGCGGCAGGCTCTCCAGCCCGGACGGCCCGGGAACGTCGCCGAGCATCCCGCAAAGCCTGCCCGGTATTTCTTCCATGCTTCCTTTCCGCAGGTGGGGCGGCAGCACCGCCGTAGTGCCAGTCTGCCAGAGGGCACAAAGGCTTACCGCGAAAGCGTAGCTCGAATCCGAGGCGGCCAGCCACCTGCCGCGCGGCCTGGCTTCAAGTTCACGGCAAAGGCCGGCGACCTGGGCGGTAAAAGTCCGCCAATCCAGCGGTTTCCCCTTTTCAAACGCCACAATGCGGCCGGAAGACTGCCGGGAAGCCAGCAGCCGGGACAAGGGAACGAGTTTTTGGCGGAGAGTAGTTACGGCCATCTATATGATAATTTTACATTATCATAAGATATTGCGCTATAAAGGCCTAATCGTATTCTTTGTCGCCGCGCTTGCGCAGCGAATGGTCCAGGATCTTTTTGCGGATGCGCAGCGCCAGCGGCGTCACTTCCACGAATTCGTCTTCCTCTATGTATTCTATCGCCTGCTCCAGGCTGAACCGGCGCGGAGGCGTCAGGACGATGGACATATCGGAGGTGGAAGAGCGCATGTTGGTCTGCTTCTTTTCCTTGCAGGGGTTCACCACCAGGTCGTTGCCGCGGCAGTTCTCGCCCACCAGCTGCCCGGCGTAGACTTCCTCGCCCGGGGCGGCGAACATCACGCCGTGGTCCTGCAGGCTGTTGAGCGCGTAGGCGGCCGCCGGTCCCCCCTCTTTGGCTATAAAAGCCCCGTTGCGCTTGGGCGGGTTGAAATTCCCCTCCGGCAGGTAGCCGCCGAAGCTGTAGTTCATCAGGCCGTTGCCCTTGGTGAAGGTCAGGAAATCCGATTTGAAGCCTATCAGCGCGCGGGCGGAGATCACGTATTCGAAGCGGACGCGGCCGTCGTCGGAGCGCCGCATATCCTTCATCTGCGCGCCCCTGCGGCCCAGCGCGTCCATCACAGCGCCCTGGAAGTCGGCCGGCGTGTCCAGCACCAGGTATTCCACCGGCTCCAGGATAACGCCGTTCTCTTCGCGGGTGATGACGGTCATCTTCGAGACGCAGAGCTCGAAACCCTCGCGCCGCATCGTCTCGATGAGTATGGCCAGGTGCAGTTCGCCGCGGCCCGCCACCTTGAACCCGCCCTTGCCGGGCATCTCTTCCACCTTCAGCCCTACATTGGATTCGGCTTCGCGCAGCAGGCGGTCGCGCAGCTGCGTGGCGGTGACGAACTTGCCGTCCCGCCCGGAGAAAGGGGAATCGTTGGCGTAAAATTCCATGGAAACGGTCGGCTTCTCTATCTCGAGGCCGGCCAGGCAGCCCGGATCGTCGGCGGGAGAAAGGGTATCCCCCACCTCTACGCCTTCCAGCCCTGAGACGGCCACGATGTCGCCCGAATGCGCCTTCGCGAGCTGTACGCGCTCAAGCCCCTTGAAGCCCATCACCTGCATCACCTTGCGGGAAACCGGCGTGCGGTCCGGGGAGCCCATGGCCACCATCTGCGAGGGAGCTATGACGCCCTGCACGATACGCCCTATGCCGATGCGCCCGGTGTAGGAGCTGTAATCCAGCATGGTGACCAGCATGCGCAGCGGCTCGTCGTCCTTCGCCAGCGGGCCCGGCACGTGCTTCATTATGGTCTCGAAAAGATGTTTGAGGTCCTTCTCCGGCTTATGGTGGTCCGCCGAGGCCCAGCCGTCGCGGCCGACGGCGTAGACTACCGGGAAGTCCAGCTGCTCGTCGCTCGCCCCCAGCTCCATGAACAGCGCGAAGACCTTGTCCAGCGTGGCGTGCGGGGCGCAGTTCAGGCG
>CAZJUL010000242.1:0-4750 GCA_964549095.1 uncultured Elusimicrobiaceae bacterium | reverse complement strand
GCGGTTTCTTTTTTCACCTCCGCCGGTTTGGCGGCGGCGGCAGGTTTCTTTTCCGCCGGATTCGCCGTGACCTGCTTGGCTCCGGAAGTCTTCGCGGCCTCTTTCACGGCGACGACGGGAGAAATGTCTTCCTCTACCAGTATCACTTCCTTGTCCTCCGAGGAGGGCAGGATGATCTTTGCGCCGGCCGCTTTATCCGCCTGCGCGCTTTTCCCGTCTTCCGCGGGGAGCTTGGTATCGAGCAGTTTGGCCTGCTGGGCGTTCAGAAAACCGCCGAGCGTAAATAGCAATGCGGCTGTGGCGATAAACTTCATTTTCCCTCCGATATTATCCAGGCGGCGTTATTTGCCGGTCTTTGTCAGACCGGCAGGCACGACCTGTCGAAACTCCTGTACTGTATCGCTTCTATCAGGTATTCTTTCCTTATCTCCGCGGCGCGCTCCAGGTCCGCGATGGTCCTGGCCACCTTCAGGATCTTGTCCAGGCTCCGCGCGGAAAGCCCCAGCTTGTTCATGGCCGTCTCAAGTATGGTCCCGCCATCCGGCGGAACGGCGCAGAACTTCCTGATCTGGCTGACGGTCATAAAAGCGTTGGCTGTGGTGCCGGTGCCCCTGAAGCGCGCGGCCTGCAGCGCCCTGGCCGCTATCACCCTTTCCCGTATGGCGGAAGACGGCTCCCCCTCGCTGGCCTGGGCCCAGTGCGCGTAGCGCACCGGCGAAAGCTGTATGTTCAGGTCTATCCTGTCCAGCAGCGGGCCGGAGATCTTGTTGCGGTAGCGCTGCACCTGCATTGGCGAGCAGCAGCATTGCTTGTCGGGGTGGCCCAGGAAGCCGCACGGGCAGGGGTTGCTGGCGGCTATCAGCGTGAAGCGGGCCGGGTAGCAGGCGCTTTCCCTGGCGCGGGAGACCGTGACCCGGAAAGCTTCCAGCGGCTCGCGCAGCACTTCCAGGCTCGAGCGGGAGAATTCCGCCAGCTCGTCCAGGAACAGCACGCCGTTATGGGCCATGGACACTTCGCCCGGCCTGGGCCTGCTGCCGCCGCCGATAAGGGCGATGTCGCTTATGGTGTGGTGCGGGTCGCGGAAAGGCCTGTGGCTCACCAGCTTGCCGCCGCGCGTCAGGCCGCAGACCGAATAGATCTTGGTCACTTCCAGGGCCTCGGCGTTCGTTATGGGCGGCAGTATGCCGGCGAACCGCCTGGCGAGCATGGATTTGCCCGAGCCGGGGGGCCCGACCATCAGCATGTTGTGGCCGCCGGCAGCGGCTATTTCCATGGCCCGCTTGGCGAAGGCCTGGCCCTTCACTTCCGAGAAATCTCCGCCCGAGACGGGCGCCTCTACTGCGGCCGCGCCCGCGCCGTCGCGGCAGCGCTCCAGCTCAGCCCGGGCGTTCAAAGCGCAAACCAGTGTTTTAAGGTCCGGCGCCGCGAAGGCCGGCGCGCCCGAAGCGGCCGCTTCCGCCCCGTTGGCCGCGGGCACTACCGCGCCGCCGTCCCCGGCGGGCAGGGCCAGCAGCATGGGCAGCAGCCCCGAGACCGGGCGTATCTCGCCGCCCAGGGCCAGCTCGCCCACGAACGCCAGCTTCTTAAGCGCGTCGCCGGCTTCCTTGAGCTGACCGCAGGCGGCCAGCACGCCCAGTGCGATGGGCAGGTCGAAATGGGTGCCGCTCTTCTTGAGCTCCGCGGGCGACAGGTTCACGGTTATTCTTTTGGCGGGGAAGTCGAAGCCGGAATTGCGGATGGCGGCCACGACCCTTTCTTTGGATTCTTTCACCTCGGTATCGGCCAGGCCGACCATGGAGAAGGTCGGCAGCCCGCCGGCGACGTCCACCTCCACCAGGACGGGGAAGCCGTCTATGCCTTTTATACCGAGACTGTTGATCTTAGCAAGCATGGTCAATTAGACTTTCAGCATTTGGGGACACCATGCGGCATGGTGTCCCCGCCCTTGCTTGGGCTTATTTATCTCGACACCATGCCGCATGGTGTCCCCGATGACTGGCGCTACTTCGCCAGGCGGCAGATGTCCTTGGCCCTGGCGTCGGCGCCGCCGGCCTTTACCAGTTTCGCTACGGAACAGCCGCCGCCCTCGCCGCAGTAGCGGTCCACTTCCACTTTGCCGATATATTCTTCCTTGTGGCCTATGACCAGGTTCGACGAGGGATCGCGTATCGCGGCCCCCTGGTGGTAGCAGTCCATCTTGTCGCCCGGGTTGATGCCGGACTCGTGTCCGACGTTCAGGTAGAGCTCCCCGTCGGAGGCCTCCGCCACCATGCAGGACCACGGCTTCTTGTTGAGCTGGCTGGCGATGTTCTCCACGAACTGCACTATGGAGGCCCTGAGCGCGTCGCCCTCAATGGTCTCGTCGTAGCCGCCCTTGGTGCCCATCCCGAGGAAAGAGGCCTTCTTGGATTTTGCGCGGCCCTTGCCGGAATCGGCCATCAGCACCTGCGCGCTCTGCACATCCACCAGCCGCAGGTCGATGGTCACGTCCGCCACCTGCTGTTTGGACTGGCTTATCAGGTAATCCGAGCCCTCCGTCTTCACGCCGAAATTGGTGACCGCGCCCGTCACTATGGCCTCCACTCCGAGTATGCGGCCGACCTGCGCCGCCGTCTGCGCGTCGACCATCCCCCCGGCCTGGAATTTCTGCTCCGCCAGCACTTTCTCCAGGCGGTCGCGCTCCACCACTATGAACTTGCCGGATTTGGCCAGCTCAGTGACGAGTATGTCGGAGGCGGCGCCGCCCAGGCGGCCCTGGCCGTAGGCGGTCTTGTTGTCGAACTCCGTCACGGCTATCCTTCTCTTGGGGCCGGTGTACTTGGATTCGACCAGCTCGGTCTCGTTGGCCGACATCGCCTGTCCTTTCTTCACCGACTTGGAAGGCGCGCAGCCGGCGGCCAGCAGAAGCGCCAAAGCTGTCAGTATAAATCCGTTCTTTTTCATTACCATTCCCTCCGTTAACCGCATTTCTTCCGCCGCTACCGCCGCGGCAGCCTGTCGAAGATCCTGTTCACCGCCGTCCGGGCTTCCTGCCTGAGCGGGCTTTTCAGGAGGTTCTGTATAAGCTTGGCCGCCGTGGCTTCTATAAAAGCTATCTTTGCTTCGTCCGCGTCCAGGTACACCTTGACGTCCTTGCCCGAGCCGGAAGCCTCGAACAGAGTCTCCCCGCTCGCCGCGGACACCAGCTTCAGCCTCAGCCTGACCGACTTCCTGACTATGAAGCCGACATTCTGGAAAGTGAAATCCTCCAGGGTGCCGTAGCACAGCAGGTCAGCCCCGAAAAGCTTCGCGATATCCGCCGGGCGCACCGACGGCAGCTGTCCCCCGTCGGTAACGCCCAGCTCCCGGAGCTTCAGTTCGGTCTCAGCCGCGTCTACGGGCGCGTACCCCCGGCTGGAGAACCTCTCCGCCGCCAGCTCGCGCAGCATCCCGGGAGCGGCCAGGTCCGTGGTCTGGTTCTCAAAGGGCAGAATGACCACGCGCGGATCGGCCGCGGCCGCCAGGGCCTGCGCCGATATAAGATAAGCGTCCCCGGCGGCGCAGGCCGCCAGGAACCATGCCGCCGCCAGCGCTAAAGCCCCTCTTTTCAAATCGGCCGCCTGTTATCTGAGCGCGAAGACCACTTCCTGCTGGCTCACGCTCTCGAGGTCCATCGGGAACACGCCCACCCGCAGCAGCGCGCTGGCGAATTCCTCAGGGTCGGGCCTTTTAAGCGCCACTTTCATAACCGCCGCGCCGCCGGCGTAGCTTTCGAAGGCCGCCCCGTTTATATCCAGCCTTTCCACCGCCGCCTTGAGCTTGTGGGCGGCCTCGATGCCGGAAAGCCCGAGCACGCGCAGCGTGACGGGAGCTTCGGGCTTTAAGATCCTTTCCACCCGGCCGGCGATATCCTGGGCCAGGAGTTCGCCGGCGGAAACCAGCGCTTTTTTGAAAGCCGTCTCTTCGGCCGCGTCCAGCGAGTTGGCCTGGCTGGAGGCTTCCAGCAGCTGCTTGCCCGAGGCGTCGTAGAGCCTGAAGCGGGCCTCGGCGCGCGCCGGGTAGAACCCCGGCTGCAGGTTCTGCGAAGCCGACAGCGGGCGGGCTTCGGCCCTGCCTACAAGCACCAGCCCGGCGCCCGCGGCGCCGGCGGCTTCGAAGAAAGCCTTTTGCGCGTCAGCCTCGCCGGCCGGCAGCCCGCTTTCTTCAGGCCAGGTCAGCGCGGGCGTCCAGCCGCCGGGTGCGCTGACACCCGTAAAAACCAGCGAATCCCGCCCCTTGAACCAGCCGGTGAACGCGCCGCTGAAATCGGAGGCCGCGGAGGGCCGCCCGTTGAAATACTCGCCGGCCAGCAGGGCCGTTCTCCGGCTGCCGCCCGGCTGCGCTCCCAGCGAAAGGTTCCTCACCGCCGCGCTCACCTTGTCGATAGAAATATGCGCCCGGAGCTTCACCCTGTAGAAGGCCCCCTCCGCGCCCTGGTAGAGCACCTTCTGTTTTACCACGAAGGCCTGCGGCGACTTCAGCAGGTTCTGGCTGACGATCTCGTGTTTTTCCGCTTTCGCCGCCGGGTCCAGGAAGAGGTCCGCCACCGCCGAGACGGCGTTCCGCTGGGCTTCCGTTATGGCGGCTCCGGCTGAGGCCTGCGCGTCCGCGGTGCTGAGGGCTACCGACGCTTCGGCGAAGACCGGTTCCACGCTCTCCCGCGCGGCCGCGGCCGGCCGGGCGCCTGCGCAGGCGGCCCAGAGGGCCGCCAGGGCTATGAGCGCGGTAAATT
>CAZJUL010000241.1:0-4758 GCA_964549095.1 uncultured Elusimicrobiaceae bacterium | reverse complement strand
AACCTCCTGTGTAATTTTAGCATACCTCATTTACACAGACAGATTTACACTCCCAGTCCATCTGGCATATTTTAAGGTCTGATTCGTGTAATCGGAATACGAAATATGCGGGTTGCCCCCACTATCAAGCGCCAGGGACGTGTATTTTCCTACTTCACCAACTGAATCCACTGTCTGCGTTGACCATTCCGTTCCAGTCCACGCGGCATACTTCAAGTCGCCTGGGCTTGGGCTGTAGTAATATGAAATATGAGGATTACCGCCAATATCAAGCGCGAGTGAAGTGTACCACCCGGCGGAAGCTGTAGGGTCAGCAGTTTCTTTTACCCACGCAGACCCAGTCCATGCAGCGTATTTTAAAACATTGCCAGAATAATAAGAGATATGGGGATTATCACTACTATCAAGCGCAAGAGATGTATATTCTCCCCCTGAGGAATCAACGGTTTCTATTGCCCATGTGGAACCAGTCCATTTGGCATATTTTAGCCCACCCCCGTAATACGTAATATGGGGATACCCACTACCATCAAGAGCAAGCGAAGGATATTGACCGACATAATCCGCAATAGTTTCTATTACCCAAGCCGAGCCAGTCCATTTGGCATATTTTAAATGAGCGACTTGGCCCGTATAGTCAAAAGCGGCAATATGAGGATTACCACTACTGTCAACCGCAATAGAAGTATATCTGCCATCACTTAACCAACCGATGGAATCAACAGTCTCTGAAGTCCAGATTGTGCCTATCTTTTTACCATGTTTTAAATCTCCTGAAAAGCCCCCGGCGCTTCCAAGGTAGTGATACCAAGCGAAATGCAAATCACCACTAGAATCAAGCGCTATGGAAACTTTGTTGCCACCAGATTCCAGATTACGCTGCCTCCACGCTGCACTTAGATTGTTGGAGCAACAAATAAATAATACAACGAAAAACAATCTCATCTTTGGATTTCGCATCAGAATCTTCAACATGGTTTCAAGGGATGACTGGGACCACTAATTCCGCCACATTGCTTTATTTCAGAATCCAAGACAGCATTAAATCGCTCAGAATCAATGATGAGTAGATTTTTAAATATCCCCGGCGCCGTTTTACCCACACATTCAGCTTCATGATAACATTCGGCAATCCGAAGAAAGCTCGCCATAACTTTTTCCTTAATGGGAAGAACAACACCAACCTTTCCGAGCATAACCGCGTTCAGCATGTCTCCAAGGCGGTGCTTTGTGGTTCCAGACGCCTCAATTTCAATCGCCATAAGGCATCTTGGATTTTGATTGCTGTTTTCTATAAATGCCTTATAATCACAATATTTTCCTTTAAAGTCTGCGGAGTCGAACAATGCTTGAAATAATCGTGCTTTTTTGTCAAGCATACTGTCATAATTGAGGGTGCCGGGGTTACAACTAAAAGGACCTACCGCTATATCTGGTCTGGGCATATACACTTTTCCACGTTTACCCGCATCAAAAACATCTGCCCCTTTTTTTGCGATATTCCATTCCATCTCAACAAAAGCGGAATCGTTACATGCAGAAAACAACTGCCGTAATTTTTCACATAGACAGCATTGAAGCTCGCGGGTACTCATCACATTCTTTTTCTTGCTTTTTTCATCGTCGTCCATTAAGCCATAGTATACCCCCGCAAAAGGCAGAGTGTCAATACCACAAGGTTTTATACTTATAAACCTTATAGGCTCTGGCAGAGCGGCCTCTTTATTATAAAAATATAGAAATGCTGAAGAATGATATCTATAAGGCCCTGGGACTGTCCGTGCGGGCTTACCGGCGGGAGTTTGGCTGGTCGCAGGAGGAATTGGGAGAGCGGGCAGGCCTGCACGCCAGCTATATCGGCCAGATAGAACGGGGAACAAAAAAAATCAGCTTGGCGACGCTACAAAAACTGTCGGTCGCGCTGAAAGTGAAGATTTCAGACCTTTTGCGGGAAAAACCGGTGAGCCATAAGCCTTCCACCTGGGAAAAGAAGATTTTGGGAGTTATACGCGACAGAACCGCCGCACAGCAGGAACGCACCTACCGCATAATCAAAGAAACCCTTCGCCCGGACAACAGATAATTGCATCCATACGCCTTGTATAATCCGCCCAGGCGCAGCTTATTTTCGGGCTTTTATTTTTTTCACCACGTAGGGCGGGACCAGCTTGGAGACGTCGCCGCCGAAGTGGGCTATGTCGCGCACAACGCTGGAGGAGAGGTAGGTGTAGCGCAGGCGCGGCATGAAGAAGACCGTCTCCATGCCGCCGTAAAGCGTGCGGTTGACGGCCGCCATCTGGAACTCGTATTCCAGGTCCGAAATGGCGCGCAGGCCCCTTATCACCACGCTCGCTTTCTTCTTTTTCAGGTAATCCACCAGCAGGCCGTCGAAGCACTCTATCTTCACGTTCTTATTGCCCTTCAGGACGTGGCGGAGCATATCCAGCCGCTCCTCCACCGTGAACATCGGCTTCTTGGCGCTGTGGACGAAAACGCTGACGATAAGCTTGTCGAAGATGCGGCCGGCCCGCGCTATGATGTCCAGGTGGCCGAAAGTGACCGGGTCGAAGCTGCCGGGATAAATGGCTGTTTTGATACTCATAGATCTCCTTGCCGCCAGTCCTCATTATACAAAAACCGGTACTGACCCCTGATGAAAAAATCCCCCTCTTTCCCCCTTTCAAAAAGGGGGATGTTGCTTAATTCCCGATAAAGGCATAGAATAAATACCAGCTATGTTAAAGAAATTATCGCTCCTGCCTTTTATTATCGCATCCTGCCTGGCCGCCGCCGTGGCCCAAAGCCCGGACCAGGCGCTGATACCTTTCCGCGCCGGTTCCAAATGGGGCTATTCCGACAAAGCCGGCAAGCTGGTAATCCCCGCGCGCTATAACGCGGCCCGCCCGTTCAGCGAAGGCCTGGCGCTGGTCATGTCCGGCGGGAAATACGGCTTCATAGACGCCGCGGGCCGGGAAGTCATAAAGCCCGCCTACCAGTCGGCCGGCGACTTCGGCGCAGGCCTGGCCCCGGTAAAATTAAAAGGCAGCTGGGGTTACATAGACAAGGCGGGGAAAATAGCCCTGCCGTTCGAATACGAGGACGCGCGGCCCTTCACCGGCGGCGCCGCGGCCGCCAAGAAGGACGGGCGGCAGGGCATAATCCCGCTGGAGACCAAAGAATTCATCCCCACTAAATACGACGAGATCTATTATTTCAGCGAGGGCCTGGCCAGGGTGAAGACTGGCGGATTCTACGGCTACATAGACAAGCGGGGCGCCGAGGTTATACCGCCCGTCTACGAAGCGGCTTTCCCGTTCGAGGGCGGAACCGCCTCGGCGCAGCTACGCGCGGCCTTCGGCTTCCTGAACAAGGAAACAAGGATCTTCAAAGCCAGGGACTACTTCAACATCGGGCCGCTCAGCGAAGGCCTGGCCCACGCCGAGAAACTCGACGACGCCTCGGGCCACTGCGGCTACATAGACCTGGAAGGCGCGGAGAAACTCCCCTTCAATTACTTCATGTGCGGCTCTTTCAACGAAGGCCTGGCCCCCGTGCTGAAAGACCTGAAAGGCAAATGGGGATTTATCGACAAGGACGGGAAAGACGCCATACCCTTCAAATACGACGAAGCCGCCTCCTTCAAGGACGGGCTCTCCCGGGTGGCGCTGAACAAGCAGGCCTTTTACATAGACCGCCGCGGCAAAGAATACTTCAAAAAATAACCCCAAAAGCAGAGCCCGCGAGATCTCCGTTTAGTGGAGCCGCGGGCTCTTGTGCCGGGCCCGGAGGCGCGGCGACATTCATAGTATAGCAGACGCTTACCCGAAGTCAAGACCCAAAAAAGGCCCAGACCCCGGGGACTATTTCTCCCCCTTCTGCTTCTTCTCCATCTGCCGCCTCAGCACCTCGCCCAGCGTGCCCAGGTTCTCCTCTTCTACCGCGTCCGGCTGACGGTACTTCTGCATCGCGGCCGCGTCCTCGTCCGCCTCCCGCGCAGCCTCGGCCGGCACCAGGGCTATCTTCCTGCTCCGCTGGTCCACGGCTTCCACCTTCACCTCTATCTCCTGCCCCTTCTGCACCACCTCTTCCGGGTGCTGCAGCCGCCGCTCCCCGCCCAGCCGCGAAATATGGATAAGCCCCTCGACGCCGTCGCCCAGCAGCACGAACGCGCCGAACTGCGTCAGCCTGGTTATCTTCCCCTTGTGATAGGAGCCGGCCGGCCAGGTCTTCTCGGCGCTGTCCCACGGGTTAGGCAGGATGTCCCTCAGGCTGAGCGAGATCCTCTCGTTGGCCCAGTCCAGCCTCTTGATGGCCACTTCCACCGGCTGGCCTACCGAAAGCCTGTCGCCCACGTTCTCCGTCCGGTCCCAGGCTATCTCGGAGACCGGTATCAGCCCGTCTATGCCGCCGATGTCCACGAACGCGCCGAATTTCTGTATGGAGGTCACCACGCCCTTCACCCGCATCCCCTCTTCCAGCGTGCTCTTCAAAAGCTTCACCTTTTCCTGCCGCTCCTTCTCCAGGATGTTCCTGCGCGAAAGGACCACCTTCCTGGGCTCGCATTCGGCGATATCGAACTGCATCACCCGGCCGATGTAGCCTTCCCTGTCCTCGTCCCGCCGGAGCCCCATGTGCGAGAACGGGCAGAAGGCCCGCGCGCCGCCGCTGACCGTTATCTCAAAGCCGCCCCGCGTCTCTTTGGAGACCGTGCCTTCCAACCGCACGCCCGCGCGCATAGCTTCAGCCAGCTGCATGTAA
>CAZJUL010000240.1:0-4766 GCA_964549095.1 uncultured Elusimicrobiaceae bacterium | reverse complement strand
GGCCGTAGTCTCGTTCCTGTGTTCGCCCGCGGCCGGCTATATTACGGGAGCCGTGATACCGGTGAACGGCGGGATCTACATGTAGGATAACGGTACGATGCAGAACGACCATAAACGCCAGGTAGCGGTAACGGGCATAGGGATAATCTCCTGTATAGGCGTCACTGCGCCCGAGGTTACGGAATCACTGCGCCTGGGGCGCTCGGGCATAGTGCTGGACCAGGAGCGCAAAAACCTCGGCTTCCGCTCCGCGCTGACCGGCAAAGTGAAGGCGTTCAAGCCCTCCGATTACGGGCTGGACCGGAAGGCGCTCAAGACCATGGGCGAACCCTCGCTGTACGGCTGGTGCGCGGCCAGCGACGCGGTAAAGGGCGCGGCCCTTTCCCACGAACTGCTGGGCTCGGGGCGCTGCGGGGTGGTTTTCGGGAACGACAGCTGCATCCATTCCTCCGTAGAGGCCGTGGACACCCTGAGGCGGGATAAAGAGACCCATTTTATAGGCGGCGGCAGCGTTTTCAAGGGGATGAACTCCACTACGACGATGAACCTGGGCGCCCGGCTCGGCCTGCGCGGCGCCAGCTGGACGCTGAGCGCGGCCTGCGCCAGCGGCGCGCACGCCGTCGGGCAGGGCCTGATGCTGATCCGCTCCGGCCTGCAGGACATAGTGATAGCCGGCGGCGCGCAGGAGACCGCCTGGGAATCCATGGCGGCATTCGACGCGCTCAACGCTTTTTCCAAGCTGGAGGAATTCCCGGAAAAAGCTTCGCGTCCCTTCGACAAAGGGCGGAGCGGGCTGGTGCCCAGCGGCGGCGGGGCCTGCCTGGTGCTGGAAGACCTGGAGCACGCGCTGAAGCGCGGCGCTAAAGTGCGCGCCATAATACGCGGCTACGGCTTTTCCTCCGACGGCACGCATATGTCGGTGCCCAGCAGCGAGGGCTCCGAAAGGGCCGTGCGCCACGCGCTGGACGACGCAGGACTGGCCCCTGAAATGATAAACTATATCAACGCCCACGCCACTTCCACCCAGGTGGGGGACGCGGCCGAAGCGAAGATGATAGCGCGCGTGTTCGGGAGCTCGGTGCCGGTTTCGTCCACCAAGTCGATGACCGGGCACGAGTGCTGGATGGCGGGGGCCAGCGAGCTGGTCTACTGCATCCTGATGGCGGAGGGCGGCTTTATAGCGCCCAACATAAATTTCGAAGAGGCGGACCCCGATTGCGCCGGCATAAACGTCGTGCGCGAGGCCGTTCCCGGGAAGCCGCGGTTCATACTGTCGGACTCGTTCGGTTTCGGCGGCACTAACGCCGCGATCATACTGGACTGCGAACCAGATAAACTTCAGAGAGGATTATGACACGAGAAGAGATCGTCATCGAGGCCAACAAAATACTCGCGGAGCAGTTCGAGCTGGAACCGGACAAGCTCAAGGATCCCGAAACCAAGCTCAAGGACGACCTCGGCCTGGACAGCCTGGACGCAGTCGACATCGTGGTCACGATGGAGAAGAAGTTCGGCTGCAGGATCAAAGAAGCCGAGGCCAGGGAAATACAGACCCTCAACCAGCTTTACGACTGCGTCAACAGGCTGAAGAACCCCTGATCTCCGCCCCGTTCCCCGGAAAAAATGGAGCAGCACAAAAACGAAAGCCGCCGCCCCTGGACAGGCAGGATGAGGGGGGGCTATTTCGGGAACTGGTTCTTCATCAGAGTACTGCGACTCTTCGGCCTGCGCGCCGCCTACCTGCTGCTGGTCCCGGTTTCCTTCTACTTCCTCTTCTTCGCCCCGAAAGCCTTTAAAGCTTCGTCGGATTACCTGCGCAGGCGCTTTAATTGCGGCCCCCTGCGCCGCTTTTTTTATTCCTACCGCCATTTCTTCACCTTCGGGCAGGTGCTCATTGACCGCGTGGCCGTAGCCGCCGCTCCCGGCCGGTTCAAAGTGGCCGAGGACGGCTACGCCCATATCACCGACGCCGCGGCCGCGGGCAAAGGGCTGGTGCTGCTTGGCGCCCACGCCGGCGGCTGGGAGGCCGCCGTCTCGCTGCTGAGCGGCAAGAACGTGGTCGTTAACGTGGTGCGGTTCGAAGGCGAGGCGGAAAATATACGCCGGCTGATGAAGGAATCTGTCAGGCCCTTGAATGTGCGCGTGCTGGAAGTCGGCGGCTCGCCCGAAGACAGCCTGGCGCTGGTGGAAGCCCTGAACAGGGGCGAGATAGTGGCGATGCACGGCGACAGGACAATGGGGGGGCGCACGGAGAAGCTGCCTTTCCTGGGCGGGGAGGCCGCTTTCCCGCTCTGGCCTTACGCGTTGGCGGCCGCGGCCGGCGCCCCGCTGATGTATACCTTCGCGGCGCGGACAGGCGCTTATTCCTACAGCCTGAAAGCCTGGCCGCCGGTGTTCCCGGGCGCGGAAAAGAGCGGGGTAAAAAAAGAGCTGCCGCAAAAATACGCTGCTAAATTCGCCGCCCGCCTGGAAGAATTCCTTTCTGAATACCCGCTGCAGTGGTTCAATTTCTTTCCATTCTGGGATGAGCCTGCGAGAAAAGTCCTTCTCGTTTCGGCCAATACTGAAGTTTCGCCTTACCCTGCCTACCCGTCGGCCCTGCCCAGGCTGGCGGCCGCCCTTAAAACGCGCGGCTACGCGGTATCGCAGTACGATATGCTGACCGGTTCCATACAGGAACTGGAGAAGAAAATAAAACAGGAAAATCCTTTCTTTATCGGCGTATCGCTGCGGAACATAGACAACACCGATTCCCGCGACCAGAAAGCTTACATAGAAGATTATGCCCGGCTTGTTTCGGCGATACGCGCCTGTTCCTCCGCGCCCATAGTCCTGGGCGGCAGCGGCTTCTCCATCTTCCCGGATGAGCTGATGGCCCGCCTGGGGGCCGACTACGGCGTGGCCGGCAGGGGCGAGGAGGCGCTTTGCGCGCTGGCCGACGCACTCTCGCGCGGCGACGGCGCCGCTATCCCGGCTTATATCTATTCCCAAAAAAGGCCGGCGGCGCCCGGCTCTTCCAGGCACCCGGCGCGGCTTTCCGGGGCGGACCACGACAAAGAGCTGCTGAGCTATTACTGGAAAAATTCGGGTATGATAGGCGTGCAGACCAAGACCGGCTGCCCGCTGAACTGCGTCTACTGCACCTACCCGCTCATAGACGGCAGGACGGCGCGCTTCCACGGCGCTGAAGCCGTGGCGGAGGAAGTAGTCCGCCTTAAGAAAGATTTCGGGATAGACTATGTTTTCTTTACCGATTCCGTGTTCAATATAGACAGGGAGAAAGAACTGGCGCTGGCTGACGCGCTGGAGCGGGCGGGAACGCCGGTAAAATGGGGCGCGTTCTTCTCGCCGCGCGGTATCGACGCCGAATACCTGGCCGCGCTGAAGCGCGCCGGCCTCACGCATATTGAGTTCGGTTCGGATTCCTTTTCCGACCCCGTGCTGAAGGCTTACGGCAAAGGCTTTTGCTACGCCGAGATCGCGAAGGCGGGAGAGGAAGCGTTCAAAGCCGGCATACCCGCCGCGCATTACCTCATCTTCGGCGGTCCGGGGGAAACCCCCGCGACCATAAAAGAAACTTTTGCCCGCGCCCGCCAGCAGAAGAACGCCGTCTTCTTCGCGGCGCTGGGTATGCGCGTTTTCCCTGGCACGCCGCTGGCCCGCCTGGCCGCCGCCGAAAATAAAGCGCCCGGCGGCTTCGGCCTGGAACCCGCCTTCTACTTCGCTCCCGGCTTCGACCCCGCTTCCCTTGAGGAGATGATAACGCGGGAGACCGCCGGCGCGGAGAATTGGCTGCTGCCGCGGGACTACAACAAGAACCTGGAAACCATGCGGCGCCTGCGGGCGATGGGCAAGAGCGGGCCGCTCTGGGAATATCTCTGTCAATAAAGTAAAATTGCTGAATGCGAAAACCGCAGGACATCCCCGTCAGCGAACTTCTGCCCCACCGGCCGCCGGTGGTGCTGATAGACGCGCTGCTGGAGGCCTCGGAGACGGGCGCCGTGGCTTCAAAAACCTTCCGGGCCGGGGATTACGGGCTTTCCGGGCAACTGGTATGCGAGCCGGCGCTTATTGAATCGGCCGCCCAGACCGCGGCGGCCCTCTTCGGCTATAGGTCCCTCGCAAATCCCGGCGTTACCGGCTTCGGCGTGCTGGCGGGTGTCTCTTCGTTCGTTTTTTCGCGCAGGCCGGCCGTGAACGAGCCGCTGCGCATCGAAGTGGAAACGACCAGGGTGATGGGGCCGATGTACATCGTGGACGCGAAGATACTTTCCGGAAGCGAGCAGGTGGCCGGGGGGGAACTGAAGCTTTACCTGCACGGGGACAAATAAGGATTTTATGGAAAACCTCATAAAAGAGATCAAGCAGCACATCGTGACCAGCCTTAAGCTGGAGATAAGCCCGGACGAGATAGAGACCGACGCCCCGCTCTTCGGGGACGCGCTGGGGCTGGATTCTATAGACGTGCTGGAACTGGTGGTGATGCTTAAAGCGCATTACGGCATCAAGATAGTGAACATGGACGAGGGCCGCAAGGCGTTCGCCTCCGTGCGCAGCATAGCCGAATATATCACCGAGAAAAAGTCCGCGAAATGACGCGCGAAGCTGTAATAACCGGCATCGGCGTCGTTTCAGCCGCGGGCGCTTCAACCGACGAAACCTGGCGGGCGCTGAAGGAAGGCAGGGACGGCCTTGTCCCCTTTTCTCTTTTCCCATCCGCGAAGTACGCCGGCATTCCCGCCGGCCAGCTGCCGGCTTCCCTCTTT
>CAZJUL010000239.1:2300-4826 GCA_964549095.1 uncultured Elusimicrobiaceae bacterium | reverse complement strand
AGGCGGTCAACCTTGTTTATGACGACGATGGGTTTGAGGCCCAGCGCCAGGGATTTTTTCAGCACGAAGCGCGTCTGCGGCATCGGGCCGTCCAGCGCGTCCACCAGCAGCAGCACGCCGTCCACCATCCGGAGCACCCGCTCCACTTCGCTGCCGAAATCGGCGTGGCCGGGGGTGTCCACTATGTGTATGACGGCCTTGCCGTAATGGACAGAGGTGTTCTTTGAAAGTATGGTGATGCCGCGCTCGCGCTCCAGGTCGTTCGAGTCCATTATGCAGTCGCGGCCGCCGGCGTCTTCTTTTACCGAAAGCGAGCCGGTCTGCCGCAGCATGGCGTCCACCAGCGTGGTCTTGCCGTGGTCGACGTGGGCTATGATGGCTATGTTGCGCAGGTCTTTGCGCCTGCCGTCGTGTTTATCGCGGTGCGTCATCTTGATGTTCTCCAAACCGTTGACAGTCGTCACAATTTCTTAAATTCCTCTTCCTTCGCGGCGGCGGAAGCTTCCAGCGCCCGGATCTTCTCGCTGACCTCCCGGACCTGCGCGAAATCGCCGTGCGTGGCCGGGTCCGAAAGCCGGGCGGCCAGCGTCTCTATCTCGCGCTTCAGCGCGGTTATTTCCTCTACCAGCTTGCCGGCCTTCCGCTCTTTCTTTTCCTGTTCTTTCTTCCTGCGCCGCTCTTCCCGCCAGACCTGGGATTCTTCTTCGGTGGGTTTGCGGGTCGTTTCCTGCTTCTTCCGGGGCGCGTCGGGCGCGGGGAGCCCCGCCGCCTCTGCGGCCAGCTGTTCCTGCCGGGAGCGGAAGTATTCGTAATTGCCCGGGTACATCGTGATCTTTCCGCCTTCCTGCACGTGCGCCACGCAGTCGGCCAGGGAATTGATGAAATAGAGGTCGTGGCTTATAAAGCACATGGTGCCTTCGAATTCTTTAAGCGCGCCGATGAGCGCCTCTACGCTGGGGATGTCCAGGTGCGTGGTGGGCTCGTCCATCAGCAGCACGTTGGGCGGGTCCAGCAGCAGCTTCACCAGCGCCAGGCGGCTCTTTTCGCCGCCGCTCAGCACGGTGGTTTTCTTGAAAACGTTGTCGCCCGGGAAAAGGAAGGTGCCCAGCACAGTCCTGGTAAAAAGCTCCGGCAGCATCCTGTCGTTGTCCATGGCTTCCTGCAGCACGGTCTTGCGCGGGTCGAAAGCGCCTTCCCGGTGCTGGGAGAAATAGCCGGTCTTGACGTTCAGGCCCAGCACCCGTTCGCCGCTGTCCGGCTCTATTGCGCCGGCCAGCATTTTCAGGAGCGTGGATTTCCCCGCGCCGTTATGCCCGACTAAAGCTATCTTCTGGTTCCGCTGCAGTTCGAAATTCAGGTTGTCGTAGACCTTAAGGGGTTCCCGCCCGGGCAGGGCGTAGCTCTTGCCGATATTTTTAAGCTCGAGGGCTTTAGAGGCGATGCGGGCGGGCTGCGGGAAGTGGATCTTGACGGTCTTGGTCGAGACCGGCAGCTCTATGCGTTCCAGCTTGTCAAGGCGCTTTATCATGCTCTGCACACGCGAGGCCGTGGAATAGCGCACGCGGTTCCGGGCTATGAAATCTTCCATGTCCGCTATCTCTTCCTGCTGCTGGTTATACGCGGACATGAGTTTTTCTTTTTCGCTTTCGCGCTGCGAGAGATAATGGGCGTAGTCGCCGTGATAGGCCTTCAGCTTTTTTTCCTGCACGGCCACAATGACGCCGCAGACGGTGTCTATGAAGGCCCTGTCGTGCGAGATGATGAACACCGCGCCGGGATAATAGGCCAGGTAATCCTGCAGCCAGAAAAGGGAGTCGAGGTCCAGGTGGTTGGTGGGTTCGTCGAGGAGCAGCAGGTCGGGCTTCCTTATTAAAAGGCGCGCCATCGCCACGCGCATTGCCCAGCCGCCGCTCAGGGTGTTCACTATCCTGTCGAAATCAGAAACTTTAAAGCCGAGCCCCATCAGGATGGATTTCCCTTCGGCCTCAAGGCGGCTGTCGAACGCGTCCAGGCCTTCCAGGGTCTCTTCCAGGACGGTGCGGTCGGAGACGGGCGCGTTCTCCTGGGGGAGGTAGCCGGCCACTACGCCTTTTTTGAACTGCAGTTCCCCTTCGTCCGGCTCTTCTTCGCGGAGCATCATCTTGAAAAGGGTGGACTTGCCGGCGCCGTTGGGCCCGACCAGCGCGAAGCGCTCGCCGTCGTTTATCTGCAGCGAGGCGTCCTCGAAAAGGGACTGGCTGCCGAAGGATTTATGTATGTTGCGTATTGTTATCATGTATCTTCGCCGTCCCGGGCACTTCCGGGGATCCGCCTTACAAACCTTGTCTGGGATAATGCTATCCAGGAACCGCGCACAAGGAAGTCCGAAACGGCGTCCAATCCCAACATTTTAGCATTTTAGAGGCGGCGCTGAAAGCCGGAGGGAGACAGAGGGGACGCTGTTTCCTAACTTCCTAACTTTAGGAGATCGCCTTTGGGGTGATAATTAGGAAGTTTGGAAGCAGCGTCCCCTGCCCACTCGAACCG
>CAZJUL010000239.1:793-2290 GCA_964549095.1 uncultured Elusimicrobiaceae bacterium | reverse complement strand
CCGGAGCGCGCGGGCCTGACCGGTTTTAGCGCTTTTTGCTATTATATTTTGGCGCTGCGCGGCGGCGGCTGTTTTATCCCGGCGGGCGGAAAGGAAATTAATTCATGAAGTTCGGATTTTTCGGGCTCGGCCTGGCCCTTTTCAACCTGGGCTTCAACCTGTATATCGCCTCCTGGCTGATAAGGCGGCTGCGCCCCGGCCCGTGGGGGCGTTTCCTTATCATCGAGGGCGCGCTGCTGCTTTCGGCTTTCTATACAGCCGCCCGCGCGCTCCCCCATTCTTATCACGGGCCGTTCCTGGATAATATGCTCTGGCTGGCGTATTTCTGCTTCGGCGCTTCCTTCATACTGTCCTGGTCGCTGGGTCTCTGCGACCTGGCGCTGGCCGGCCTGCGAAAGTACGGACTGGGCGGCGGAAGGGCCCTGCCCGCCATCTGCCTGGTCTTTGCCGCAGGCCTCGTCGCATTTGCCGGGTGGAAAGGCGCGGAAACGCCGAAAGTTAAAAGGTTGGAGATACCGGTAAAAGGACTGCCTGCCGCACTGGACGGGTTCAGCATAATCCAGATCTCGGATACCCATCTTGGCCGGCTGACGGGACTGCCCCGGCTTGAAAAGATAGCCGCAGCAGTTGAAGCGGCGCGGCCCGACCTCATTGCTTTTACCGGGGATTTCACTGAGGGCCGCGAACCGATGCCGGAGGGCGTCTGCGAAGCGCTCAAGGGGATGAAGCCGCGCCTGGGAAAAATCGCCGTACTCGGCAACCACGACCTGTTCGCGGGCGAGAAATCCGCCGCCTCGTTCTTCGAAGCCTGCGCGGCGAAGTCTACGAGCCGGTTCCCGGCCTGGCGGTGGCCGGCGTGGACGACCTGCGCCGCGCGAACAAGCGCGGGGCGGAAACGCTTGCGACAAAGCTCGACCGCTCCAAGCCGCTGGTTTTTCTTTCACACCAGCCGCAGGGCTTCGATGCTGTAACAGCTTCCAGCTCGGGCCTGGTGCTCTGCGGGCATACCCACAAAGGGCAGATATTCCCCTTCGGCCCGCTGGAGCAAAGGTCCTTCAAATATTTTTACGGCCTTTATAAAGCGGGCGATTTCACCGTCTATGTCACGGCCGGGGCCGGTACCTGGGGCCCGCCGCTGCGCCTTTTCGCCGACGCCGAACTGCCGCTGTTCATCCTGCGCCCGGCCGACGGCAGATAAGCCTTTCCCGATCAATAAAAATGAATAAAACGGCTTCCTGCCCGGCGAAGGCGCCGGACAAGCAGGACCAGGGCGGTCAGCGCTGAGATAAGCAGCCCGGCTATGAACGAAGCGGGCAGGTAGCGGAACTCCACGGTGTGCGCGCCGGGCGTGAGCGGGCAGGATAAAAACACGCCTTCGAATTTTTCCGGAACGGCTTTTTTGCCGTCGATCTTCAGTTCCCATCCCGGGTACCAGGCCTGCGAATAAACGAACGCCGCCGGCGCGGAAAGCACCGCAACGGCTTTCAGCCTGCCCGG
>CAZJUL010000239.1:0-783 GCA_964549095.1 uncultured Elusimicrobiaceae bacterium | reverse complement strand
GGTCCGCCTCCACCTTGATCTTCCCGGACTCCGGGACGAGGAAACAGATACCCTTGGCTTTGTCGTTCCTGACGGCCAGCGGCTCGGGCAGGAACTTGCCGGACTTATCCCTCTTGAGCGTGATGACAGCGCCGACGGAAGCGTAGTCCAGCAGCGCCGAGCCGGGGCCGGCGGCGTTTATCCTGGCGGCGTACTCCCTTACCCGCTGCGAGGCCAGCACCTGGTAGCTTGAAACCTCGCCGAAGCCGAAAGCGGTGCCGTACGAGGGATAGGCCGCCTCCCTCACCAGCGGTATGTTCCCGGCGGGCCCGCTGGAAAAACCTTTTTCCAGCTCTTCCCTGAGCTGCGGGGAATGGTACAGCCTGCCGCCGGGCGGGCAAGCCTTCAGAACGCCCGGCATCTCCGTAAAGAATTCTCCCTGCACCCACAGCTTATGCCGGAGCTGGGAGAAGGCCAGCAGTTCGAAGGCCAGCGCGGCCGCCAGGACCCAGCGCAGGTTCCGGCTCTCCAGCCGGCTGATGCCCGCCCCGGCCAGCAGGACGGCCGCCAGCGCGGCCAACGCCAGCCAGTTGGCCGGGTAGCGGAAAACCCTGAACAGCGGGAACAGCGCGTAGCCCGGCAGGTATTTACCCAGGCAGAAGGCCAGCGAAACGGCGAACAGAGCGATAAGGTAATACGGCCTCTTCCCCCCTTTTTTGAACAGCAGGATCCCCGCCGCCGCCAGCGGCGCGAAGCCGAAATAAAAATTCACTACGGCGGGATCGCCCTCGCTGCCCGGCGAGA
>CAZJUL010000238.1:550-4849 GCA_964549095.1 uncultured Elusimicrobiaceae bacterium | reverse complement strand
CCAGGATGAAATAGATGGCCAGGTAGGCCAGTCCGGCGCCCACCGGCTCCGCCAGCCCGCTTAAAAAAGAATAGACGAAAGCCTTCTTCCTGTTCCCGGTAGCGTAAAAGATCGGCACCGAAACGCTTATCCCCTCGGGGATATTGTGCAGCGCCACCGCTACCGCTATGGCCACGCCCAGACCCGGGTCGTTAAGCGCGGCCAGGAAAGTGGCCAGGCCCTCAGGAAGGTTGTGTATGGCGATGGCCAGCGCGGTGAAAAGGCCCATGCGCAGCAGCTTGCCCTTGTGGATGTGGTCGTGAGCGCCGGGCACGCCTGCCACGGTTTCCTTGTGCAGCTCCGCGGCCGAAGGCACATGGGCCTTCGGGTCGTGCAGCGGGGCTTCCTCGGTTTCGCTGTGGGTTTCGTGGGGGTTCTCAGAGGAAGGGATCAGGTTGTCGATGAGCCCGATAAGCAGGATGCCCCCGAAGAAAGCTCCGGCGTTTACCCAGTGGCCCAGCGGGTCGCCGTACGCGGACACCAGCGCGCCGGTTCCCTTGTAGAATATCTCGACGAAGGAAACATACAGCATGACGCCGGCCGAGAAGCCGGTGGAAACCGAGAGGAACCTGTAGTCGGTCTTCTTCGCCGCGAAAGCTATGAGGCTGCCAATGCCCGTGGCCAGGCCGGCGAACAGCGTGAGCCCCAGTGCGTAGAGGACGTTCTGTTGCATCAGCTATATTTTATCTTAAAAGCGGAGCCCCCGCCGCGGTCCATACCATCAGCGCCTTCCTGATCGAAGTGCCCCGGCACCCGGGCAGGGCTTCCGTCCAGGGCCGGTCCAGTTCCGCGTAGTTCTCTTTTAAGATTGCTTTGTAGGCGGCATTTTTAATTTATTCCCCCCGTCCCGGCGTCCGTGCCGCCCGAAAACCGCCGCCCGTTCATTCCTTGGAAACCTTCATAAGGCCTGTATAAGCCTTTGCTTCCGGCCAGGCCAGGGCTTCGTCCAGCGTCCCGCTCTCCGGGGCGGACCGCAGGAAGTCGGCTATCATCAACCGGTAGACCTCCGGGAGGTCGCGGCGGCATTATGGGAGTGTTCCCTCTCCGGGATCGCCCGCCGCGCGGGGTGAGGCCTTGCCGCAGGCCCGGAGCCCGGCGAGATGATCCTGAAAGGCTTGCAGTTCTTCGGGCGTCGCGTTCCCTTCCGGCCCGATCGCGCTGATGGCCCGCAAGGCCTGGTATTGGACATCGCTGTTCTCATCTTTGAGCAGGCCTATCAGGGCCGGGACCGCCTTCTTCGCCGCGGCCGGCATTCGCCCGAGCGCTTCCGCGGCCCGGGCGCGGACGTCGCCGTCCGCGTCTTTCAGCGCGCCCTCCAGGGCCGGGAGCGCGTCTTTCGCACCCATACCGATCTTACCGAGGGTACGCGCCGCCTGGTGGCGGACTCCGCCGTCCGCGTCTTTAAGTAATTTTCCCAGCAGGAAAACGGCGTCTTTTGCGGGAAGCCCGATCTCGCCCAGCGCCCAGGCGGCTTTGGAGCGGGTCGCGGCGGCGCCGTCTTTGAGCTGTTCCAGCAGCGCGGGCACCGCGTCTTTCGCGGCCGGCGCTATCCTGCCGAGCGCTATAATTGCGGCATAACGTCCTTCTCCGCTGCCGCTTTTGATCCGGGCTTCCAGCGCGGGAATGGCTTCCTTCGCCGCCGGGCCCAGCCTGCCCAGCGCGGTTATTGAATTGGAACGGACAGCGGCGTCGCCGTCGCCAAGCAGCTTTATAAGCGCCGGTACCGCGGTTTCGGAGGAAGGCTCTATTTCCCCCAGCGCCTGTGCGGCCAGGGCCCTGGTTGCCGGATCTTCCGCCTTCAGCGCTTCCAGCAGCGCCGGTAACGCCGCCGGGCCCAGCCTGCCGAGGGCCCACGCCGCCTGGGAAGGTACAGGGTCGCCGCCGGTCTTAAGAGCGTCTACCAGGGCGGGCAAGGCCGCCGGGCCTATCTCCGCCAGCGCCCGGGCGGCCTGAAAATTCATTTCGTTGCTTGTATCTTTAAACGCCGCCAGAAGGGCCGGCACGGCCGCCTTGGCGGCGGGGCCTATCTTGCGCAGGGCGGTAACAGCGTGATAGTGAACATCTTCATCGGGGTCCGCGAGAAGCGTGGCCAGGGCCGGCACGGCCGGCTCCGCCGCGGCGCCGGCCGCTCCCAGCGCCCAGGCCGCTTTGAGGCGCAGGTCCCTGGTCCCGTCGTTGAGCAGGGCGGCGAGGACGGAGACGGGACACTTCTTGAAAATTTCCGGTTCCGGAACCGCGTTAGTTCCGGAACCGGGAACGGCGCGCCGCAGCGCCGGAAGGCATTCTGCCCGCGCGCCGCTGTCCGCTGCCGCGCATAAAACCAGGCGTCCCCAGGCGGACATAAGAAAGAACAGCGGGATAATAAGGAATGCCTTCTGTTTTTTCATTGTTTTACCCGGGCCGCCAACCTGCCGGATTTTTTGATATTATACCTTTCATGGGTATCCGGGACAAAAAATTCCGGCCGATATTTATGCCATTACAAATGGTAACCGCAAACGCGGGGCGGGAGAGGAACACAATGAAGAGATCCGTTATTGCGGGATATATTCACCTGGCGCTTTTATCCGCCCTGGCGCTGGGCCTGGCCGGCTGTGTGAGCTGGCGCCCGGGCTGGAAGGAGGCGCAGGCGCCCGCCGCGGCCGGGGACGCGGCGCAGCTGCTGCTTGCCGCCGAGGCCCTTGAGGACAAAGCCGGCGACGCGCAAAAACTGGCCGCCCTCATTGACGCCTATAAAGCCGTTACGGCCGCCGATCCCGGCAATTACCGCGCCCTGTGGAAGACCTGCAATTACCATATCCTGATGGGGGCCGCTTATTCCGACGGGAACAGGGACAGGAAGCGCAATTATACCGCGGCGGTGCAGTACTGCGAGAAGGCAATGTATACGAACCGGGCTTTCAAAGAGGCCGTCGACCGCGGCGAGCCGGTCTGGAAAGCCGTGGAAGGCCTTACCGTAGCGGAGACGGATGCAATGGGTTACTGGTATACTGCGCGGCTCTATTATTTCAAGGAATGCCTGTGGCCGATCGCCCGCCTCTTTAACACCGGGCTGGTGCGCTATAACGAACCCGTGATGAAACGCATAGACGCGCTGGACCCAGACTGGGCCGGCGGCGGGAATCTTTTCAGCCGGGCAGTGTACTTCATAGCGGCCCCGGAGCGCTTCGGCGGGAGCAAGAAAAAAGCGGAAGAATATATGGCGAAGGCGATAGAAGCCGGTCCGAATTACCTTGTTAACCGCTGGGGCAGGGCCAAGTATCTGTATTCTATCATCGGCAACCAGGCGGGATACGAGTCCGACCTGAAGTGGGTGCTGGCGCAGGACCCGCACAATTCGGGGAATCCTTACCCGTGGAACGTATATTTCCAGCGGCAGGCCGCCGATATGCTGGCGGAAAAGGCGCGGTAGAGGGCGCTGCTTCCTGATATGGTGCCCCAAAGTTAGGAAGTTAGGAAGCAGCGTCCCCTGCTCACCCTATCTTAACATCCACACGGTGTTCAGCCCTGTCATCCGCCAGGGGTATCGACCTGTCCTCACTTGCTTTCCCGTCCACTACGACCGAAACCACGCTGTCCGAAGGCCCCGACCGCTCGACGGTTATGTGGTAGAAAGTTTCCCTGTACCGGTAATGCACTTTGAATGACCGCCATTCTTCGGGCAGGCACGGCTCGAAGAAAAGCCTGTCTACCTTCAGCCGCAGCCCCAGCAGGTGCCTGACTATGAGCTGGTACATCCAGGACGCGGAACCGGTATACCAGGTCCAGCCGCCGCGGCCGGCGTTGACGCCGCCGGCGTAGACGTCGCCGGGCATTACGAACGGCTCCACCTTGTAAACCGCGCATTTGGCCGGAGTGTCGCCGTGGCGGACCGGGTTGATAAGCCCCAGCAGTTCCCACGCGCGCTTTCTGTCCTTTAAGAGCGCGAACGCGATGACGGACCAGATGGCGCCGTGCGTGTACTGCCCGCCGTTCTCCCTCACGCCCGGGAGATAGCCCTTTATGTACCCGGGATCGCAGGCGCAGGCGTCGAACGGGGGCTCGAACAGTTTTATCAGGGAATCTTTCCTGTCGACCAGCCGCAGGTCCACCTGGTCCATGGCCGCCGCGGCCCTCTCGCCGCCGGCCGCCCCGGAGATGACCGCCCAGGACTGCGGGAGCGAATCTATGCGGCATTCGCTGTTAGAGGAAGAGCCGAGCACTTCCCCGTTATCGAAGTAGGCCCGCCTGTACCACTGGCCGTCCCACCCGCCGGCTTCT
>CAZJUL010000238.1:0-540 GCA_964549095.1 uncultured Elusimicrobiaceae bacterium | reverse complement strand
GCGACAGTTTGCCCGCCTCTTCAAGGCAGACTGCGGAAAACTCCTTGTCGCCCCGGGTTAAGGCCAGGGCCGACATTGACTTGAGGACGTGGCACAGGAAGAACGCCAGCCAGACGCTTTCCCCTTTTCCCCCGCGCCCCACCAGGTTCATGCCGTCGTTCCAGTCGCCGCTTCCCATCAATGGAAGGCCGTGGGCCCCGAACTTCAGGCTCTTTTTAACGGCGAGGACGCAATGCTCGTACAGGGTCCCGGCTTTGCCCGCCGCCGCGGGGATGTCGTAATAGGATTCCTCTTCCGGTTTTACGGGAGGCCCTTTCAGAAAGCTGACAGGCTGGTCCAGGACGCCCGTGTCCCCGATCTCTTCCACATAAAGACAGGTGACCAGCGGGAGCCATAAATAATCGTCCGAACAGTGGCTGCGGACGCCCCGGCCGGAGGGAGGGTTCCACCAGTGCTGCACGTCCCCTTCCACGAACTGGCGCGAAGCGAACGACAGCAGCTGCTCCCTTACGATCGACGGGTGGGAATGCGTAAGCGCCA
>CAZJUL010000237.1:0-4855 GCA_964549095.1 uncultured Elusimicrobiaceae bacterium | reverse complement strand
AACTGGCTTAAAGGCCTCTCTATCGGCGGCAATATCAAGATGATAAACGCCCGCACAGCTTATACCACCTTCCGCTTCCTCTCCGAAGGGGACACCATGGACGCCTTCACGCTGGAAGACACCCAGACCAGCTGGGCGCCCGCCATTGACGTGGGCCTGCTGTGGAAAGTCAGGGAGAAGTACGAAAAGTTCCCGCTCGACCCCAAGGTCGGCCTGGTGATCCGCAACCTGAACAGCCCCAAGTTCGACCTGCCCGCGGGCGTTCCCGGCAAGTACGAACTGGACAGGCAGGTCCGGCTCGGCTTCGCGCTGAACCCGGCGAAGTTCTGGACCCTGGCCCTGGATATGGACCTGACCAAGAACAAGACCCCGGTGCGCGGCTTCGAATCCCGCCAGCTCTGCATGGGCACGGAGATCAACCTCGTGAACCGAAAGGCCTTCAACATCCCGCTGCGCGCGGGCCTGATGAAGAACCTGGCCGAGAGCGATTCCAAGATGGCCTACACGCTGGGCACCGGCCTGAACCTGCTCTTCATGCACTTCGACGTCTCGGGCGTGGTCTCGAGCGACAAGACCGAGATAGACGGCGACGAATTCCCGACCAAGGTCGGCGTAGCCGCCAGCTTCGGCCTGCTGTTCTAAAGGCTTAAAGAAGCAGAAAAAAACCCCGCTCGAAAGAGCGGGGTTTTTTATTTCCCGGGCCTTACCCGGCCGCCTCCGCATATTTGCTAAAATCTAATCATGCCGGCGATAAAAACAGACAATCTCGTCAAGCGCTTCGACGAAGTGACGGCCGTGAACGGCGTCAGCCTCGAGATACAGGCGGGCGAGGTTTTCGGCCTGCTGGGCCCGAACGGCGCCGGCAAGACCACGCTCATCAGCATGCTCTCCACGCTGGTCCGGCCCACCTCCGGCACCGCACTGGTGGCCGGCTTCGACATAACCGCGCAGCCGCTGGAAGTAAGGCGCAACATCGGCATAGTCTTCCAGGAGCCCAGCGTGGACGACCTGCTGACCGGCCGGGAGAACCTCTACCTGCATTCCATGCTCTACGGCCTGCCGCGCGCAGAGATAAACCCCAAGATCGAAAAGATGCTCGGGCTGGTGAAGCTGACCGAAAGG
The DNA here is from genome assembly GCA_964549095.1 of uncultured Elusimicrobiaceae bacterium. GTDB lineage: Bacteria > Elusimicrobiota > Elusimicrobia > Elusimicrobiales > UBA9959 > JAHJSU01. The sequence continues at coordinate 3,733 of CAZJUL010000237.1, read as the reverse complement.
GCCGACGGCCTTGTAAAGACCTATTCCGGCGGTATGCGGCGGCGACTGGAGATAGCCCGCGGCCTGATACACAGCCCCAAGATACTTTTTCTGGACGAGCCCACACTGGGCCTGGACCCGGCCAGCAGGCAGGCCGTCTGGGGCTATATCAGGGAGCTCAAGGAAGCCAAGAACACCACCATCATCCTGACCACCCATTACATGGAAGAGGCCGATTCGCTGGCCGACCGGATAGCCATAATAGACCAGGGCCGCATAATAGAACTGGACACGCCGGAAGCGCTGAAGCGCAAAGTGGGGCAGGACATAGTGTTTTTAAAAGGCGCCGTCGACGCGGAAGCCGTACGCAGGCTGCCCTTCATCAGCGGCGTGGAGAAGATAGACGGCGCGTTCAGGATCGGCGTCACGGACCCGGGCAAGAACCTGCCGGCGCTTTTAGCCGCGGCCGGGACCGTGGAGGACGTGGAGGTGCGCCGCGTCACGCTGGACGACGTCTTCCTGAAGTTCTCCGGGCGCCAGATAAAGGACGAGGGCGGCAACCAGGGCATCTTCGAACGCGTCATGGCGTCGAAGACCACAAGGAAATAGTCCAATCCGGTGACATAATACCTATTTCCCTTGGCACTGGTATTTAATTAAGTATTATGTCACCGGATTAAAAAATGTTCAATTTTAACGCCATTTACGCGCTGCTGATGAGGGAAGCCCTGATCTATTTCCGGGAGAAGGAGCGCATCGTCTCCATACTTATCTCCCCGCTGCTGTTCCTGTTCGTGGTCGGCAAGGGCATAGCCGGCACCAGCCCGGTGCCCGGCACCACCTACCAGCAGTTCATCTTCCCCGGGATAATGGTGATGGTGATACTCTTCACCTCCATCACCTACGGGCTTTACATAATCTGGGACAAGCGGCTGGATTTCCTGAAAGAGGTGCTGGCCGCCCCCATCTCGCGGACCACGCTTTTCCTGGGCAAATCGCTGGGGGGGATGCTGGGCGCGATAGCCGAAACCGTCCTGCTGCTGGCCATTGGCGCGGCCTTCGTGCTGCCGCTGCCTTTCTGGAAGATGGCGCTGTGCCTCGCCGCGGCCTTCCCGATCGCCTACATGATCACCAATATGGGCCTGTCCATAGGCGCCAGGATGAAATCGATGGAAGGCTTCGGGCTGGTGATGAGCTTCCTGACCTGGCCGCTTTTCTTTTTCAGCGGCGCGCTGTTCGACATCGCGACGGCCGCGCCGTACATCAGGATCGTCAGTCTTTTCGACCCCGTCACCTACGCCGTGGACCTGATGCGCCGGATAATGTTCGGCTACGGCGTATTCCCGGTCTGGGCCGACGTGGGCGCCATAGCGCTCTTCTGCCTCATCACCACGGCCATAGGCGTGTCCGCCTTCGGCAAACTTCAGCAGGAAAAGTGAGCGTCCAGGAGACACCATGAATATTTTCGGAGATTCCGCCAAAGCGGAGCGCAAGAAGCAACTCCAGGAATTTTTCAACCTCCTGACCATACCGTTCGTCCTCTCCATAGTCGGCTCTACCTTCTACAGGATAGCTATGGCGGCCTTAACCGGCCAGCCGAAGGACGGCGCGGTAAAGGCGGTCATCAACATCAGCGAGAAGCATTTCGGGATAAACTTCGGTTTTTCCTTCGGCATCATGTGCCTGCTGACCTACCTGTGGGGCAGGCCGGCCCACCTCTACATCCGGAAGCCGGAGGAAGCGCTGAAAGAAAAGATACGCCGGCGGCTTTCCAATATCTACCGGGACGCCTTTATAATGCTGGTCATAGTGCAGGCCTTGGCGCTGGTCATACCGGCGCTGGTGCCGGGCGCGCTGAGAAAGGCCGAATGGGCCGCGGTGGCCGTGTCCTTCCTGGCCCAGGCCGCCCTGCTGGTGGTCTACATAGACGCCCTCCTTTCCAAGCAGAAAACGCTGATGGAGAGCCTTTATACCCCCGAGGAGTTTTTCCACCTGAGGCCCGGCTTCTCGCTGCCCATCTACGTGAGGATCTCCACACTGATAGCCGGCTTCGCTCTGATGCCTTTTTTCCTCATCTACCTGCTGTTCCTGAACAGGGTCTCCTGGGATTATTTCGCCGCCGACTTCGGCGTTATGCTCATGATATGCTCCATCGTGCTGCTGAACGGCCTTACTACCATTTATAGCGGCATACAGCTGCCGCTGAACGGGCTGATAGCCAAAATGAAGCGCGTGGCGGCGGGCGACTACGTGAAGACGCGCATCTTCTTCTCCGACGAGGTGGCGCACCTGAAGGAGGGCTTCAACGAGATGGTTGACGGCCTGAAGGAGCGCGAGGCGCTGCAGGACACCTTCGGCAAATACCTGTCCATAGAGATAGCGCGCGAACTGATCAAGAACAAGAAGGTGAACCTGGGCGGCGAGAACATGGAGGCGGCGGTGATGTTCTGCGACATCCGCAACTTCACGCCCCTGAGCGAGAAGATGAGCGCCTCCTCGCTGGTCGAATTCCTCAACAATTATTTCCATTTCATCACGCCGCCGATAACAGAGCACAACGGCGTGATAAACAAGTTCATAGGCGACGCGGTGATGGCCATCTACACGCCGATGCTGGGCTCGGCCGATTACGCGGCCGACGCGGTGCGCGCCGCCGTGGCGATGCGCCGGGCGCTGACCGCATACAACGCCTCCGGCAAGGCGCCGGGGAAAGTGGAGTTCGGCATAGGCATCCACTGCGGCAAGCTGGTGGCGGGCAATATAGGCACTCTCGCCCGGCTGGAATACACCTTCATAGGCGATACGGTCAACATCGCCTCGCGGCTGGAATCCAAGACCAGGGACCTCAACACGGATATCGTGGTAAGCGCCGCCGCTGTGGAGAAAGCGAAGGGCTCGCTGGGCGGCGAGATAAAGTTCGAGGCGCTGGGCAAGGTGGCGCTGAAAGGCAAATCCCAGACTCTCGACATCTACAAGGTCGCCTGAACCGGCGGCCGTTTAGCTCATTTCCGCGGGGCGTCCGTCCCGCCGTTCCCCGCTGTTATCATCTTGATGGCCGCGTTGGCTATGGTAAGGCCGAATATGCCCGTGACCGTAGGCAGGCTGCCCAGGGCCGAGCGCCGGCGGCCGCGGTCGTAGTGATCCGGTTCCTGCGGCGCGGCCTCCCTGGCTTTTTTCCGCAGCTCCCCAAGTTTCTCCGAAGAATAGACGCAGGTAAAATCCAGCGTCGCCCCTTTGCGCCTGAGCCAGTATTTGAGCCGCATGGCCAGCGGGCAGCCCCTGGCTTCGGACAGCGGCCCCGTTTTTATCTGCGAGGGGTCGGTGCGCAGCGCCGCGCCCATTGAAGAGATCAGGCGGAGACCGCGTTTCTGCGTTTCGTAAATAAAGGAAGTCTTCGGCCCCATTGAATCGATGGCGTCTATTACCACGTCGGGGCGTCCATCGAGGATAGCGTCAAAGGTTTCCGGTCCGGCGAAAAGTTTCAGCGGCTCGGCGCGGCAATGCGGGTTTATGTCCAGCACCCGCTCCGCCGCGGCGTCGGCCTTATGCCGGCCGATGGTTGAGCCGAGCGCGAAGATCTGGCGGTTTATGTTGCTCGCGTGGATGACGTCGAAATCCACCAGGCGCAGGCGCCCGACCCCGGCCCTGGCCAGGCCTTCCACCGCGTAGCTGCCCACGGCCCCGAGGCCGGCCACCACCACGAAAGACTCTTTGAGGCGCTGCACGGCCTCGTCCCCCAGCATCAGCCTGATGC
>CAZJUL010000236.1:4248-4878 GCA_964549095.1 uncultured Elusimicrobiaceae bacterium | reverse complement strand
TCCTTCCTGAAGACCGAGGGGCTTTTCGGCCTGGGCGCCGCGCTTTCCGCCGGCGCGCTGAAGAACAAGAACCGCAAAGAGATGGACGAAGCCCTCAGCGTGTTCAACGCCGCGCTCCAGAACCCCTCCCCCCTCGCCGCGCAGATATTCTTCCACCTGGGCGGGATCTGCTTCCGCGCCGGGAATTACAGCGACGCCGCGGCCTGCTACCGCTCCTCGGTGAACCTGTGGCCGGCCGTGCAGTCCAAAGCCAACCTCTGCCTGGCCCTCATCAAGACCGGCAATGTAAAGGAGGCGGCGGCGCTGGTGAACGAGGTAGCCCTTACCGATCTCGGCACCGCCTCCCGCCTGGCCGCGGACCTGTCCCCGGACCAGGGCCTGGCCGCGCTCAAAGCTTCACGCGAGATCGAAACGGCGCCGCGCAGCCTGGCCGCCGCCCGCCCGGCTCAGCCGCCGGAACAGCGTACCGTCATAACCCCCCTGGCGCCCGCCGCCGCGACGGAGCCGCCGCCCGAACAGCCCAAGGCGGCCGTCATAAAGCCGCAGCGGCCCGGGCCGGCGCCCGCGCAGCCGGCCGAACAGCCGCCCAGGACGCCCTTTATAAAACCGCAGCGGCAGGAACCCGCGCCC
>CAZJUL010000236.1:0-4134 GCA_964549095.1 uncultured Elusimicrobiaceae bacterium | reverse complement strand
CCCCCGGGCCTGGGTAGGCCGCCGGGGGCGGCGCCGCCGGCGCCCCCGGTGTTCAAGCCTATCGTGCCCGACAGTCCGGCCGAAGACAAGCCGGGCCCCGCCGCGGCGGACCACGGGCCGGGCACCGAAACCTTCAAGGGCGCGGTGGACTCCACCCCGCTGATGACGGCCGAGGAAAGCAGGAAAGACGAATTTTTAGGCAGGGCCTTCAAGCTGGCTTCCTCGCTGGAGGACGCTTTCAACAAGAAGATCTACTTCAACCCCGACGGCCTGACCGAAGTGGAAAAAAAGCTGAGGCTGGCCTTTATCCAGGCGAAGCCGGACCCGCAGGCCGCCATCGAGCTCATCAAGGACGCCGCCGCTTTCCTGTGCTTCTCGCTGCAGGAGCGGCTGAAATTCCGCCTGATCAAGTTCATGGATTTCGATCCCTGGGGCTGGCCCATGGTGATCTCCGCGCCCAAGAGGATCGTCACCTACCCCGTAGTGCGGCTCTGGCAGCTGCTCTGGGACGAGAACCTGCCCGGGCCCGGCTGGCTCAATAAATATTTCTCCTACCTGCAGGACGAGCTGGTGAACCAGGACCCCCGGCCGCTCGGGATGGATGCGGTGCACCGCAAGAGGTCCAGCCACCGCGAACGGCTCCTGGACGTGCAGACCGAACACAAGCGGATAATGATCCTGGTTTCGACGCTGACCGAGACCAACAGCGTGGAGCTGGGGCGCTCGGGCCTGGTCAAGCTGGAGAACCTGATCAAGGCGAACTTCAGGCCGGACCTGCCCCCGACCACCGACGGCTGGAAGATGCTGCGCTGCTACGGCCACATAGTAGCGGAGATCCTGGCCAAGGACCTCAAGGCCTCCTGGTACAACGCGGAAGGGAACGACGGCCTCTGGTCCATGCAGCTGCCCTGGAAAACCTTCGTGTTCCCGCTGGGCAAGGTCTACAAGAGCGCCTCCCAGCGCGACAGCCTTGCGGCCTATTACGACGCGCTGCTCGAGGACAAGCTGCGGTATTCCGGGCGGTGACGCGTACGGTATTGATTTCGGTCAAAATTAGTTATAAACTTTTGTTAGGTCCGGGAACGCTTCTGGAGGCCTTATGAAAAGAACCGCGCTGCTCTTCTCCCTGCTGCTCTGCACCGGCACGCCGCTCCGCGCCGATTTCAAGCTCAACTCCGTCACCTCGAAAGATATCGCGAACGACCAGCGATCCGCGCCCGCCCGCGGCCTGGCCCCGGTCAGGGACCCGTCCTGGCCGCCGGCGGAGTGGACCGTAATGGTCTACATGAACGGCAAGAGCAATATCGAACCTTTCGCGCTGAACGACATGAACCGCTTCGAGACCGTCGGCTCCGGCCAAAAGGTCAACATCGTGACCGAGCTCGGCCGCTCCAAAGGCCTGGACAACGACACGCAGGCCGACGGGGACTGGGACGGAGTGAGACGCTACCTGGTGGTGAAGGACGCCGACAAGGACCGCATAGCCTCGCCCGTCCTGATGGACCTGGGCAAGGTCGACATGGGCGACTACAAAGAGGCCGTTTCGTTCGTGAAATGGGCCCGGGCCAATTACCCCGCCAAGCGCTACATGCTCATAATCTGGGACCACGGCTGGGGCTGGCTGGACCCCAAGAAGGCGGCCGAGAACCACGCCGACGGCGCGGGCAAGGATTCCAAGTCCATCTCACACGATTTCGTAACGGGGAATTACATCAAGACCACCGAGCTGGGCAAGATCTTCAAAGAAGCGGGCAAGGTGGACCTGTACGCCTCGATGGCCTGCTTCATGCAGATGGCCGAAGTGGCCTACGAGCTCAGGGACGGAGCGGACGTGGTGGTGGGCTCCGAAGAGATCGTACAGCTGCCGAGCTTCAATTTCGAGGATTTCCTGGCGCTGATGCTTAAGAATCCCGGCGCGGGCGCCGAAAAAGCCGGGGTGTTCCTGGTCGACACTTTCAAGGAAATGTACGCGCGGCCCGAATACGCCGATATGCTGGAAAAATCCAAGTACGGCACGCAGCTCTCCGCCATCAGGCCGGCCAAACTCGCCGCCTTCGCCAGGCTCGCCGGGGACTGGGCCGCGCTGGCCGTCGGTTCCGGCGACCCCGCGGCCTTCAAAAAAGCCAAAGAGGGCGTGCTGCGCTTCGAGGTCGGCGACGAAGTCACCGACCCGGACAAACAGATCTCCTTCTACGCGGACCTGCACCATTTCGTAACGCTGGTCAACGCCTCCCTGGACCCCGCGCTGCCGGGCGCCGCCGGGCTTAAAGCCGCCGGGGAAAAACTGAACAGGTTCATAACCGGCGAGCTGGTAATAAAGAACGTCCACCAGGGCAGGGACCGCACCGGCAAGGAATATTCGAACACCCGCGGCATAGCGGTCAATATCCCCGGCAAGCCCGGGAACCTCATAGAATACGAAGACACCTACGGCGAGCTGGCTTTCGCAAAAGCTTCCGGCTGGCAGAAATTCAACGACTACCTGGAGAAGCTGGACTAAAAGCATCGGGGACAGACCTTGATCAGCGGACCAAGCGGCGCTGTTTTTGCCGCCTGCCGCCAAAAATTAGTCGGGCGCTAAGAGTCGTTGGTCAAGGTCTATCCCCGCGCTTCAGCATTTATGTCCGGCAGTCCATCCTACGAAGCGGGCTCAAGTTTCAGGCCCGCTTTTTTATTTCTGCGGCCGGAGCGGCGCCGCGCGCTGTCGGCCTTTTACGGCTTCGCGCGCTCGGCTGACGACATAGCCGACGACCCGGCCCTGGCGCCCGGCCGCAAGGAAGAGCTGCTCCGGATCTGGCGGGACAGGGTGGAGGCCCTTTTCGGCGGGGGCGCGCCCGTGACGCCGCTGGAAGCGGAGCTGGCTTTCGCCATAAAGTCTTTCCGGATGCGCAAGGAGAACTTCCTGCTGGTGCTGGACGGCGTGGAGACTGACGTGCGGGGGCGGGAATACGCCGGCTTCGAAGAGCTGCAGGGCTACATGCGGCGCGTGGCCGGCGCCGTCGGGCTGGCCTGCCTGGAGATCTTCGGCTGCCGCGGCGAACGGGCGGAAGCCCTGGCGGAGAACCTCGGCTGCGCCGTCCAGCTCACCAATATAATCCGGGACGTTTCGGAGGACGCGGCCGCCGGGAGGGTGTACCTGCCGCTGGAGGACCTGGCGCGGTTCGGCTGCGCCCGCGAGTCCCTCAAAAGCCCCGCCCGGCCCGATAATTTTATAGAATTATTAAAGTTCGAGGCCGCAAGGGCCCGGGGTTTTTACGCCGCGGCCCGCGCGCTGGCCGCCGGCCCGGACAGGGAAAAGCTGCTGAACGCCTTCATCATGGCCTGGCTCTACGAGGGGCTGCTGGACAAGCTGGAGGCCGGGGGATTCAGGTCCGCCTCCGGGCGCGTACGCCCGGGCTGGTTTGAAAAGCTCGGGGCCGTCTGGAAGGCGTGGCGCTTCACCCGCCGCCCCTGAACGAAGGCGGCCCGGCAGCCGGAAACTTTAAACTTCATACAGCGGGAGACCACCATGCTGAAATCGGATTCCTGGATAAGGGAAATGTGCCTCAAGCGCAAAATGATAGCGCCGTTCGTGGAGAAGCTGGTGGCGAAGAACAAGATCTCCTACGGGCTTTCCTCGTACGGCTACGACATCAGGGTAGCCGACGAATACAAGGTGTTCACCGACGTCCACAACTGCGTGGTGGACCCCAAGGACTTCAGCGCGAAATCCTTCGTGAACATGAAAGCCCCCTTCTGCATCGTGCCGGCGCACTCCTTCGCGCTGGCCCGCTCGGTGGAATATTTCAAAATACCGCGGAACGTGATAGGGCTGTGCATCGGCAAGAGCACCTACGCCCGGTGCGGCATAGTGGTCAACATCACCCCGCTTGAGCCGGAATGGGAGGGCCACCTGACGCTGGAGATCTCCAACACCACCCCGATACCGGCGAAGATCTACTCGAACGAGGGGATAGCCCAGCTGGTGTTCCTCGAGGCCGACAAGGTGTGCGAGATCTCCTACAAGGACAGGAAAGGCAAATACCAGTCCCAGCGCGGGGTCACCCTCCCCAGGATACTGAAGAAGACGAAATAATGCCGATAAAAATAATAGCGTTGGCTTTTTGCGCCCTGGCGGCCGCCGGCAGCGCCTGG
>CAZJUL010000235.1:2777-4885 GCA_964549095.1 uncultured Elusimicrobiaceae bacterium | reverse complement strand
ATTTATCCACGGCTCGGAAGCCGGGTTATGCCACAGGTTGGCCTTCCCTATAGTATTGAAGACCACGAAGATATTCCCTTTCGCGCCCAGCTCTTTAAGGATCTTATACGCCTCGGAGTAATTGTTCTCGTAGCCGTCGTCGAAAGTTATCAGCACCGCCTTTTCCGGCAGCGGCTGCCCGCCCTTCTGCGCCTTAAGCAGGTCCGAAAAAAGAACCGTGGTATAGCCGTTGACCTGCAGCCACGCCACCTGCTCCCGGAACTTCTCCGGCGACACCCAGAGACTGCCCAGCTTGGAACCGGGCGGGGGGGAACCTATCTTGTGATAGACCAGCACCGGCAGCCCCGGGATGCTCCGGCGCCACCAGGCCCAGCGCACGCTGACTCCCACTACGGCCGCGGCTGCGGCAATGACGAAAAGGTTCATGTTTTCTTCTCCAGCGGCCTCTCCAGGATGGCCTGCACCGCGCCGAACACCTTGTCAGGTGTCACCAGCCGCATACAAAGGAAATGCCCGCGCGGACAGGAGCGCGAGCCGTGCAAAGCGCAGGGCCGGCAGTCCAGTTCCGCCTCCAGCACAATGTTCTTGTCCCCGTACGGAAAAAACCCCAGCTCTTTGGTGGTCGGCCCGAACACCGCCGCCACCGGCACGCCGAAGGCGACGGCGATATGCATCGGGCCGGAATCGTTCGTGATAAAAACCTTCACGCTCTTTATGGCCGCCATCAATTCGTCTATGCCCGTCCTGCCGGTCAGGTTCAGGCAGGTTCCCGGGCCGGCTGCGGCCTCTATCTCCGCGTTCCAGGGCACCTCGTTCTTGCCGCCCACCAGCAGCACGCGCGTGCCGTACTCGGCGGAAAGGCGTTTGATCAGCCTGGCCCAGTGCCCGGCCGGCCAGCGCTTGGTAGGCCAGACCGAGCCCGGGTTGGCGCCGATAAAAATGTTCTCGCCGGCCGCGGCGCCCTGCAGGGCGGCGGCGCTGCCGCGCAGGGCGGGGAAGGGGGCCTGCGCCGCGCCCTCGGCCAGCGGGAGAAGCAGCGTGAGGTTGCGCTCCAGGTCGTGTATGAGCCAGGAGAACGGGACTTTATGGGTGAAAAGGAAGCTGCCCGCGCTGGAATCGAAACCTATGCGCACGGGTATCCCGGCCAGCCGGGCCAGCAGCGCGCTCCGCAGCGACCGATGCGGGATCAGGGCGATGTCGAACTTCCTTTTTTTCAGCTCCGAAACCAGCCGCCAGAATTCGGACCAGAACGAATTGGCCGACCTTTTATTATCCGTTATTATTTCCGCGGCCAGGCCCGACGAGGCGAAGACGGCGGCGGTGTCGGGCCGCGCCACTACCGTGACGTCGGAATCCGGCGCGACCTTTTTGATCTTCTCCAGCAGCGGGAGGGTGAGGACGGAATCTCCCAGGAAAGCGGTCTGGAGCAGGCAGATCCGCTTGCGGCCCTGGGCGGAGACGGCCGGGCCGGGCTGCAGCGTCCAATCGCCCAGCTGCGGCTCGCGGAAAACGACGGGAACAGCCACCCGCTCAAGGACCTCGAGGTACCGCTCCAGGGTGTGCTTCTCCAGCGACGGGCTGGGCACCCTGAAGTTCACGAAAAGGCGCCGCGCCAGAGAATCCTTGCGGTAGCGCGCTTTTACCGGGATCCCCGAGAGCGCTGAAAGCAGGACGCTGCGGAAATTGGCGTGGAGGTCGAGCAGGATGTCGTAGCGCCCCGCCTTTATGGCGCCGAGGGCGTCGAAGAACCCCCTGAAGGGCAGCACTTCGCCGACGAACGGGCTGCTCCGGACGGCGGCGGCGAACTGCGGCTTTACCAGCATTGTCACCCGCGCGCCGGGCCAGCGGTTTTGAATGTTCCTCAGCACGGGGGCGGTAAGTATTATGTCGCCCAGCGAGGACATCCGGATGACCAGGATATGCGGCGCAGTTTCCATAATTAGAACAAAAATTATATCATTTATGCCGTGACGGCAGGATCCAGGGGCCCGGCCCCGGCTTGTATATCGAAGACCCGGAGGGAACTTTAATGAAAGAATTGAACTGGCGACTTTTGCTGCCCGGAGGCCTGCTGTGCGCCTTGGCCGCCGCCGCCACCCCTTACGTTA
>CAZJUL010000235.1:0-2767 GCA_964549095.1 uncultured Elusimicrobiaceae bacterium | reverse complement strand
TGGGGCAGAGCGTGGACCTGACCATAGGCGGCATGTTCCTGGCCGCCTATGTCCTGGGCAACCGGATGCAGGGCCAGGAACTCGCCATACAGCTGAACATCATCCAGACCATGATAGGGCTGGTCTCCAGCATCGCCTTCATGGTGGTGATCCTCTCGGCTTTCTTCTACATACAGAACGTTTTCGGCCGGGACATCGGCTTCGACCTGAAGACCTGGCAGATGTTCCTCTGGCTGCTCGTTTCCGCCAACCTGGGCGTGTTCATGGGCATCTTCCCGAGAAGCTCCATCCTGAAGGACCATTCCCTGCCCTGGCCGGCCAGCAGGGCCACCCTGAGCGTGGCCCAGACGCTGACCGACCCCAAGGCGACGCACACCACCAAGGCCAAGCGCGCCGTGCTGATGCTCAGCACCGGCGGGGCCGGCTTCCTGACCTTCCTGCGCGACGGGCTGGGCGTCCTCTCCCCGATAGTCGGCAACCCCGCCCTGCACATAGCGCTCGGATTTGAATTCGCGGCCTTCGGCATAGGCATGCTGGTGCCGCTCTCGGTGGGGCTTTCCGGCCTGCTCGGCACCTGGCTGGTCAGCGCCTTCGGCGAGAAGGTGGCGCAGTTCTCCGCCCTCTCAGGCGTGGCGCAGGAGAACTTCCAGACCTGCCTGGACACACTGAACTCCGTGGGCGGACTGGACGGCGCGGCGAAGGCGCAGGCGATGGACTTCCTTACCACCACCTGCGGCAAGGCCGCCGAGTTCACGGGCGCCTCCTCGCATTTCAAGTACGTGGTGCAGTGGATGATGTGGCCGGCGACCGCCATGATGATAGCCGCCGCGCTGACCAGCATCATCATCCCGATAGTCCTCCATTTCCTGCACAAGGACAAGGTCAAGTTCGAAAAGCACGAGTTCAAGTCCCTGGCCGACGAGGAGATACCGCTCTGGTGGACCGTAACCGGCATCTCCGTCACCGTGACGCTGCTGGTCTGGATGACCAGCGCGTGGTTCAACATGCCCTGGCAGCAGGTGCTGCTGGCGGTAGCCATCCAGCCCATCCTGATCATCGCCGGCCTGCGCGTGCTGGGTATCACCGGCTCCGGGCCGGTCTCCCTGATGGCCAACGCCACGCAGTTCCTGTTCGGTATTATCTGGCCCGCCCATATCAGGTCCAACCTGACCGCCGCCTATGTCAGCGCCAACCCGCAGGCCACCTCGGAGAACGTGGTACCGTCGTTCTGGGTGGCCCAGCGACTGGGAGGCAGGTTCAAGACGCTGATCATAGCCCAGCTGCTGGTGATACCGATAGGCGCCCTGCTGACCCCGATCATATTCGATATGCTGCAGCGCAACTACGGCATAGGCCTCAACCCCGGCCAACTGGCCGCCCCGACAGGCCTGAAGATCGCCACGCTCGCCATAGTCATGGAGAAGGGCCTGTCCTTCCTGCCGCACGGCGCCCTGAAGGCGTCCGTGATCGCGATCTTCATCGGCGTTTTCTTCGAGCTGCTGCTGGCGTTCAAGAAAACCAACGAGAAGGGCCACGAGGTGAGCCGCTTCTGGTGGGTGCCGATACCGGCCGCGCTGGGCTTCGCGCTGATCCTGCCGCCCTCGCTGAACATCGCCATAGCGGTGGGCAGCATGGCCGCCGCGATCTGGGGCCGGCTCTCCACCGAGGAGGGCGGCTCGTTCAGCCTGTACGGCACTCCCCTGGCCTCGGGCCTTGTCGCCGGAGAGGCGATGGTAGGGGCGATACTGCTCCCCGCGCTGGCGGTATTGATGGAGCTGGTCACAAAATAGCCGCTGCGCCGGGCGGGGGGGCTTAAATGGCTCCCCGCTCCGGCAAGGCGCCGGGTTGCGCGGCGTCTCCGTCCCGCGCCGCCCGTCCCGCCGCTGCCCAGCCGCCGGAAGCCGCCTTGTAACAAAGAATTAACATAATGTCTATTGACAAGTAATGGCATTTCGATTATTAATATAGTATGAGTATCTGGCGAAAGTCCGCGGTCACGGCCCTTGCCTGCGCGCTGGCGGTATACGCTTTTGCCGCGGCGAACGCCGTGATGAGCGGCGGGCTTTACCGCATCCTGATAAGCGAACAGGTGGCCGTGGGCAACAGCCTTCCCAAAACCGGCGTGGGCTACACCCTTTTCGGCAGCACCGGCCAGCTGGGCTACGGCGCCATTTCAGGCGGCAAGTACACGCTGAACTGGGGGGCGGTCAATTCGTCGCCGCCGCCGCGGCCGGACGTTTCCAGCGCCCACGCTTTCCCGAACCCCTGCTGCCTTCACGACGGCTGCAGGCGCGTCACCTTCTCCGGCCTGACGCTGCAGGCCGCCATCAAGATCTACACTATCTCCGGCGAGCTGGTACGGACGATAATTAAGAGCGACAATACCAACAACGAGGACTGGGACCTCAGGAACTCGGCCGGGCAGCAGGTGTCCAGCGGCCTCTACCTCTACCTGGTGCAGGGCGAGGGCAGCTATAAAAAGGGGAAACTGGTGATAACGCGGTAAGCGCGGCGCTTTATGAAAACCCTGAAGAACATTTTTTCCGCCCTCTGCCTGCCGGCCCTTTTCGCCGCGGCGGCCGCCGCCGGCGACGTAAAGCCCGGGGCGGTTCCCGGTTCCATAAACTACCAGGGGCGGCTGGAGCGGGACAATACCCCGGTCTCCGGCCCCATCCACCTCAGCTTCCGGATCTTCAACGCCGCTTCCAACGGCACGCAGCGCTGGCCCACGACGGAATGCCCCGCCTCGGAAATAACGGCGACCGCC
>CAZJUL010000234.1:2532-4898 GCA_964549095.1 uncultured Elusimicrobiaceae bacterium | reverse complement strand
GGCAGGGGCAGGCTGGACCCGCCGCTCAACCTGCTGGCGCGCAATGACGAACTGGGCGACCTCTCGAAATCGTTCGCGGAGATGGCCGGCCACCTCAAGGAGCTGGACCGGATGAAGCGGGATTTCGTTTCCGCCACCACCCACGAACTGCGCTCCCCGCTGGGGATAATAGAGTCGCACGCGAAGGCGGTGCTGGAGGATCTGCAGGAAGTGAAGGGGCTGCCGGAAAACTACAAAAGCGACTGGGTCTTATCAATGAACCATATCAGGAACGGCGCCGCGCGGCTGAACCGCTTCATCTCGGACCTGCTGAACGTCGCCAAGATCGAGAGCGGGAAACTGGACCTGGCCCTGCAGGAAGTTTCCCTCCCCGCCCTGATAGACGACACGGCGCTTTTCTTCGCCCCGAAAGCCGCGGAGAAGAACATAAGCCTTTTCAAGGATACGCCGCACCCGCTGCCGCCCGTCAGCGCGGACCCGGACCGCCTGCGCCAGGTGCTCATAAACCTGGTAGGGAACGCGATGAAGTTCACCCCGGCCGGCGGCAGGATAACCGTAGGCGCGCGGCTGGAGCGGCAGGGCTGGCTCATAGTGCGCGTCGCCGACACCGGGCCCGGCGTGCCCCAGGAATTCCTGGGCAGGATCTTCAGCAAGTTCGAGCAGGCGAAGAACGGCCCCCGCCCGGCCGGTGAAGGCGGCACGGGCCTGGGACTGGCCGTCTGCAAGGGCATAGTGGAAGCCCACGGCGGGAAGATAGGAGTGGATTCAAAACCCGGGCAAGGCGGCGATTTCTATTTCACGCTGCCCCTGCGCCGGCAGGCGGCGGCAGCGGCGCCCGGCCGGGCAGCCGGCGGCACTGCCTGATGAACGGACGGGAGAAGCAATGAAACACAGGATCCTTATAGTGGAAGACGAGGCGGGCTACCGCGACCTGATGGTGCGCGGCCTAAAGCGCGCGGGCTTCGACGTGCTGACCGCCGAGGACGGGACGCAGGGCAGGGAACTGCTCCAGACCGCCCCCGTGGACCTGGCCGTGCTGGACTGGCAGATGCCGGGGATGGACGGCGGCCAGCTCTGCTGCTGGATACGCAAACACCCGAAGCTGGCCCGGCTGCCGGTCCTGATGATCACGATAAGAAGCAAGCCCGAAGAAGAGGCCCTGGGCTTCGCCAGCGGCGCCGACGATTACCTTACCAAGCCGTATGACCAGGCGGAGCTGGTGTCGCGCATCAAAAGGCTGCTGGCGGCCGGCGGCCCCGGCGCCGTATAACCAGGGCGCAATTTTCCGACGGCAGGCAAAACTATGGAACAGACCCCTAAAGACCCTGTTGACCCCGTTCCCGCGCGCGAAGCGGACAAAGCCCCCGCCGGCCCGGCGCGGCCCTCCGCGAACGCACCGGAAGCGAATAAGGAACGCTCCGGCCAGGCCGTGAATTATGACGAGCTGCAGGCTTTACTGGAAAGGTATAAGGCGATGGAAACCCGGAACCGCTCACTTAAAAAGCAGTTCGAGGCCCTGCCGGCCGAATCCCATCTGCATAACCTTCAGAAGAAAATGACGCAGGTAAAGGACTGGCTGGACGGCCAGGAGGAAGGCGCCGGGACCGCGCAGCCGCAGGCCGTAGAGAACGCCGGCGCCGCCGTTCCCGCAGATTCTCCCGAAGATGAACCAGGCCAGGCTCCCGAAGGGGCGGCCGTGTGGAAACGCTTTCCGGCGGCCTCCCGGGTCATTATCGCGGTCGTGGCTTTATCCTTAATACTGGCCGCTTTCTCCATACTCCGCGGGCCTTCGGGGCTCTCCCGTTATGTAACCGGCCGGGCCGGTTCCTTGCCTGACCCGGGCCTGCCCACCCCCGTAGTCATCGAGAAGCAGAAAACCTCGGCCAAGCCGGCCGCCGCGGCCCTGCACCAGGTGGGCCTGGCCTTCACCCGGGACCGCTGGCTGTCCGTGGACTGGTCCGAGAGCAAGGTGTTCGAGCTTGACCCGGGTTCCGGGCTCATCTTCCTGCGCGATTTTCCGAATTCGTTCACCACCGGCCTCAGCGCCGGCGACAACGCGCTCTGGAGCACGGACGCCTTCAACCGCCGCTGCTACAAGCACGACCCTGAAACTTTCGCCATCCTGGCCTCGTTCACCACCCCCGGCCCCTCCCCGAGCGCGGTGCACTGGGACGGCGACTCGCTGTGGCTGGCCGACAAGGATACCAGGCGCGCTTACAAATACCTGAATATAAAGGGCAGCGCCATAACCCTGGTCCAGTTCCAACTGCTGGAAACGGAGCCGGCCGCGTTGTGGCGGACGGAAGACCTGCTGTGGGTGCTGGACCGGGCGGAAAAAACCGTCCGCAGGGACCGGCTGGGAGGGG
>CAZJUL010000234.1:0-2496 GCA_964549095.1 uncultured Elusimicrobiaceae bacterium | reverse complement strand
CAGGTACGCGCTGAACCGCCTGCCCTGGAGCGATTGAAGCCGATACCTGTCCGGGGCTTCCCGGAGAATCCCGCCCGGAGCTCCGGCAGGCGGGCCATTTTCCCTCTCCTCCCCGGGACCAATGGCCCCTGCCTGAACCATTAAAAAATGCGATAATATCAATGAAGGATTTTTAAGGAGACCACGATGAGACTTATCACGCTTTCCCTCACCTTAATGGCGGCCGTGCCGCTTGCGGCCTGCGATTTCACCGACCTTCAGACGCTTACCCCCGGCAAAGTAGCCGAAAAGAGCGCCGTCGCCCCCGCCGTGCCCGCTCCCGAGCGCGCCGCGGAATTGGCCGCCCTGCCCGCGAATCTCCCGCCGGCCGAAGCAAAACGCCTGATAGAAGCCGGTAAGGCCGTAGTGATAGACATACGCACGCCGCAGGAATACGCCGCCGGCCGCCTGGAAAAAGCCGGGGCCAACCTCGACTACTACGCCGCGGATTTCAAAGACCGGCTGGCCAAGCTGGACAAGTCGGCCCTCTATATAATTTACTGCCGCAGCGGGAAGCGGAGCGGCCTGGCCCTCGGCATAATGAAAGACCTGGGATTTTCCGACGCGCACGATATAGCCGGCGGCATCATCGCCTGGACGGAAGCCGGCTTACCGGTAGTAAAATAAACGCTACCGCCCCGGAAGTCCGCGTGTTCTGTCTGACTCCCCCCTTACTCCCGTTTCTGGAAATCTCCGCCCGGGTTTTTGTATTATAAAAGAGGGGCCATTGCGGCGTTGTTCCATTAAAGCCCCCGCGCAGACTGCAAACATTTATGACAAACACAGCGATCAAAAAAACCTTATATTTAGTCCTCCCGGTCCTTTTTATACTTGGCGGCTGCACCGACGAACTGGAGATAGCCGCTACCCAGGCCAAGGGCGGCGCTTACAAGATCGCGGTGGAGTCCTATAAGGACTACCTGAAGAAACACCCGGGCTACGGCAAGGCCGCGGAGCTGCATTTCGAGATAGGCCTGCTGCAGGCCAAAGACAACAGGAAAGAAGAAGCCTTGCTTTCGTTCAAGACCGCGGTGGAAGCCGGCTATCCACCGGAGAAAGCGCGGACCGCCCTGCGCGAGCTCATAGGGGACATAGCCACTCCCAACCTGAAAACCACGCGGGAAGTTTTGCTCCAGGTCCGCGACGTCAACGAAGATTTTAAAGAATTCGCTAACGTCCAGCTTTTGAGGCTGGACGACCTTGAATCCGCGGCCCGGCGCATGGTGTCCCTGGCCCGGGAACAGGCGGACCAGGCGAAGTTCGACGAGGCCAGGGAAACCGTGGGCAAGGCGAAAGTAATGGTGCCGGGGATAGTCCTCGCCGGCGCCGCGGAGCTGCTGAAAGAGATCCCTCTCAAAGAGGCGGCCTACGCCTACGAACAGGACCTGAAATCCTCTTTCTACTTTTTCGACAAGACCCGCAAGCTGGCGGCGGGGCCGGGCTTCACCAGCGCCAAATACGACAGGTTTAAAAAGCTGGAGAGCGAAGACAACGAAAAGCGGAGAGAGATAGATAACGCCATCCAGTACAAAGCGCTGGGCAAGACCGAGAAGGAGCGCAGGGAGAACGAGCTCACCCCCGGGCTCCGCTACAAGGACTTCCTGAACAGGAAGTACGCGATGAAATTCACGGTGAACCTGCCGGAGTACGATACCAAGCGGCGCGGCTACGACATAAGCGCCCAGTACGAAACCTGGCCCTGCCGCGGCCTGGAGCTGGCTTTCCCCGTCCTCGAGACGGACGAGAACCGCGGCGCGGCGCTTGCGCAGGCCAAGACGCCGGTCATAGTTGAATTTGCGTTTTACGTGGTCCCCAAGAATTTCAGCAAAAGTTTCGCCAAAGAAACCTTCGTGCCCGGCTGCCAGGTCCTGAGCGGCAGGGCCTCCCTGGACGGGAAAACGGTTTATCCGCTCAAAAAGTAACCGACCAGACAACTCTCAAGTTAACCGATCAAAACTTCTTCTTCAGTGTTATCTTCTGCGCATTGCCTAGGTCGCCGTAGGGGGTTACTGCGTAGTCGAACTGGGTGCCCCAGAAATTGACGCCGGCGCCGATGTTTATTGCGTTCATGCCGGTGCCGGCCCGGCTGTTGTTCATCAGATAGCCGGTTCTAAGCGAGATCATCGGCAGCACCGAATATTCGGTGCCGAAGCTTACGTCGGTTCTTTTGTCGTAAACCATCCGTTTAACGTCCATAGCCATATTAAAGCCAGGTATGACATTGACCAGGATCCCGGCCGCAAAGGTCAGCGGCAGCGGGTCTTTCTGGCTTATATATTTCATCGGCGTGCCCAGGTTCTGCACGGACAGACCGACGCTGAGGGGCAGCCGGCCCAGGCCGTGCATCAGCCCCAGATCGAACGCCACGGCGCTGGCTTTTTCCCCGGCCAGAGAGCTTTCAATATACTTGGCCCCGATGCCGACCTTGGTCTTTTTTATCTGTCCGGCGAAGCTGGC
>CAZJUL010000233.1:0-4902 GCA_964549095.1 uncultured Elusimicrobiaceae bacterium | reverse complement strand
AAGACCGTGGCGAAAATGGTGACGGCAAAGACTATCAGCGCCATCCATTTATGGCGGTTGATGATGCGCCAGTAGTCGTAAAGTGTAAGTTCGGCGTTCATATCAGCAACTGTCCGCTGCCAGTGTACCGGGCCGGGCCAGCGCGCTATTTCCTCTGTATCGCCATGAGCACGCCTATGGATATGAAAAACGAGGTCAGCGTCATCCAGGGCGTCACGTTGTCGGTGATCCACTTTGCGGTCTTCGAATATTTCTTGCGCGGTACGTAAACGATGTCGCCCGTCATCAGGCCGGCGTTCTTGTCCATCTGGCCGTTCATCACTCCCTGCAGGTCCAGCGGGATAACGTCCTCGCTGACCTTGCCGTCGGCGGCCTTGGTCTTCCTGAAGATCATCGACTGCTCGCCGCGAGCGTAATCGGCCAGCCCGCCAGCGGACGCCACCAGGTCCAGGGCCTTCATGCCTTCCCGGTAATCGTGGTAGCCGGGCGTGCGCACCTCGCCTATGATGGCCACCCTGTTGGCGGCGAACTTGCGCACGTTGATGGTCACGCTGGGATTGGCCACGTATTTGGAAAACTTGGCGGTAAGCACCTTTTCAAGCTCGCTGGCGCGCAGACCCTGCACCTTGAAAGAGCCGAGCAGCGGCAGCTCTATGGTGCCGTCGGGCTGCACGGTGATCTCCTTTGAGAATTCCTCGGCCGGGAACACGTGGATGTTCAGGACGTCGCCCGCTTCCACGAAATATTCCTTATCCACCGCTATGACCTGGGCCAAAACGGCCGCCGGTACGGAATTCAGGAACAATATCAGCGCCAGCGCTGCGGAAATCATTTTCATAGATTAATTATATATCTTATTAAAGCCCCTTGAGCAGGGCTTTTCGCTCCCGGTTCATTTATCCTGGCCTTCCACGGCCTTGGTCAGCGACCTGACCATCATGCGGAGCTCTTCCACTTTCCGCTCCAGCTCCTTGTTCCCGCCCTTGAACGCGCCTGAACCGCCGTTCTGGGACGCTGTCCCGCGCAGGGCAAGGCCGTCCACCTTCCTGGACAGCTGCTCAAGCCTGGCGGCCAGGTCCGTGGAGTCCGCGCCGTCGTCCGCTCCCCGGAAATTCCGGGCGTAGCCAAAAAGCACCGCCGCCGTGACGGCTGCAAAAACCACGAAGAACGCCGCGCCTATGGCGGTCAGCCAGGTCAGCGACGCGGCCAGTCCCCCCAGCAGCACCACTACGGAGGCCAGGACGCCTAAAAGCATGGTTTCCTTGTTCTCGCTCCAGACCAGGTTCGCGGCGGCGGGCCCCCTGCCCGGCCTTAATATCTCCGGCCGCGGCGGCAGGCCCTGGCGCTCCGGCCTGGCGTAGGGGGCGTCGTCCGCTTCCGGCGCGGGCCCGCGCCGGGGCGCGGCTTCGGGCGGAAGGTCCGGCCCGGCGGTCTGCGTGACCTCCCCTTTCAGGCGCTCCAGCAAAGCTTTCAGATCGTCCGTGCCTTTCATCACGCGCCCCCGGCCCTGGCGGACTTCTTTTCCGCCGCCGACAGGCTTTCTTCCCTGGCTTCGAATTCCAGGCGTATCCTGTCAAAAGTCTTTATCAGCTCGGCCTTCCTGGAGTTGAAGTCGTCCTCCAGCGCTTTTTCCTTGAGCTTCAGCTGCCGCACCCTGGCCGCGTAGTCGTTCTCCACCTCGCCGAGGCGGCCGTCCAGCGTCTTGTTCTTTTCCTCCCAGCGCGCTATCATATCCGTTTCCTTCTTGTTGACCCTGTCATAAAGCTCCTGCATCCTGGCGGCGTATTTAAGGTTCAGCTCCGCCTCGGTCTCCGAAGCCTTGGCCCTGAAATCCGCCAGCTCCGTCTCCTTCTGCTTCAGCGCCCGGGAGAGTTCCTCCTGCCTGGAGGCGCTTTCGATCCTGGCGCTGTCCAGGGAGGAAACACGGGCTTTGTGCTCGGAGAGCTCGTTCTCCAGCGACGCTATCCTGTCCTTGTACTGCTTCTCCATGAAAGACAGGCGGCTGGCGTAATCGGCCTCGTATTCCTGCACCACGCCCTCCAGGGATTTCATCTCCACGTCGAATTCGTTCAGCAGGGCGTTCAGGTGCACGGCCGCCGGGTTCTTGTCCTCCCAGAGCCGCTCCAGCAGGCCTTTAAGCCGCTCGAACAGCTCCGCCGGGACGCATTGGATCAGCATTTCTTTTTCCATAATTCTATTCCCTGCCCTCTTGAGGGCGGGGACATACCTTGCCGCAAGGTGTGTCCCCAATGCTTAACACTTATTTCCTATTCTTATAATCCGTGATGACGCGGACAAGCTCTATCCGGAGCTTTTCTATCTCCGCGGCCTTTACCGAATAGTCCCTCTCCAGCTCCAGGTGCCGGTCGTTCAGCTTCTTTTCCCGCGCGGCTACGGTCTGTTCCCTGGCGAACAGGTCGGCGGTGAGGCCGGACTGGCGTGAATCCATCTCCAGCTGCTTGCGGCGGCACAGCTCTTCGCTTTCGCTCAT
The DNA here is from genome assembly GCA_964549095.1 of uncultured Elusimicrobiaceae bacterium. GTDB lineage: Bacteria > Elusimicrobiota > Elusimicrobia > Elusimicrobiales > UBA9959 > JAHJSU01. The sequence goes on along the minus strand of CAZJUL010000233.1, from coordinate 2,411 downwards.
CAGCGCCTCTTTGGACCGGATCATGGCTTCCATTTCCCTGAGCTTCGCCTCGTAGGAATTCTTGTTCAGCTCCAGCCGGGCTGCGGCGTCCCTCTCCACCTTTTCCTGGCGGGCGTGGTAATCCTTCAGCAGCGCGTTGAACCTGTCCTCCTGCTCGGCAAGCTGCCCCAGCACGCGGCCGGAATATTCCGCGTCCTGCTCGCGCGTCTTCTTGTTCCAGGACTCGCTGTCGGAGCGCATCTGCGCGTCTTTGGCCTGCAGGTCGCCCTCCAGCTCCTTCAGCCGCCCCTCGTAAGCCGCCTTCGTCTGCTCCAGCTTCTCCGCGGCCTCTTTCTCGTTCTTCGCCATGCGGTCGTGGTATTCCCTCAGGACCGCGTTGAATTTGTCCTCCTGCTCGGCCAGGTTGTTCATCAGCACGGCCGCGGAGTCCTGCCTGAACTTCATCAGCTCGTTCTCCAGCGCGGCTATCTTCAGATCGCCGGTCTCGATGCAGCTCTCGCGGCGGGTCAGGTCTTCCACCAGCCGCTCCTTCTCTTTCTGGAAGCCGTCCTGCATGGAGCGGAGCTCGTCCATATGGTCCCTCTGCAGCCTTACCATGCCTTCTTCCGCGGCGTAGATCCTTTCGCCCAGCGCCTCCGTGACCTTGGCCAGCGCGGCGGCGCTCTCTTCCTCGGCCTTCTTCAGCCTGGCCTCATAGGCGGCCTTCAGCGCGTCTATCTTATCCTGGGTCTCCTTATCGGCTTTGGCGAGGGTGTTGAATTTTGCTTCCTGGTCGGTAAGCCGGTTGCGCAGTTCTATGGCCGAATCGGCCTTGCACCGGGTTATCTCGTTCTCCAGCTGGGCTATCTTTATGTCCCCGGCCTCTATGCAGCTCTCGCGGCGGCTCAGGTCTTCCACCAGCCGCTCCTTCTCCTTGAGGAAGCCGTCCTGCATGGAGCGCATCTCGTCCATGTGGTCCCTCTGCAGCTTGACCAGCCCCTCTTCGGCGAAGAAAAGCTTCTCGCTGAGGGCCTCGCTGGCCTTGGCGACGGCCTCGGTGGTTTTGACGTGGAGCTCGGTCAGGTGGTCTTCGTTCAGCTTCTTGATCTCGTCCTGGTGCTCGCGCTTGCGCTCCATCATGTCGGCGAAGAACCCTTCGGCCTTCACGTTGGCCTCGTAAACGTCCTTGCGCATCTTCTCCACATGGCCCTTCAAAGTCTCGTTCTCCTTGGCGGCCTGCTTGGCCTTTATTTCCACGTCCCTGGCCAGCTCGGCGCGCATGGTCTGGTAATCGTTGTCCAGCGCTCCCTTCAATTCGGCGGTCTCGGCTTCCAGGCGCTCTTTCCGGGCCTTGTAGGCCGCTTCCAGCTCGGCTATCTTGCCGGCTATGGCAAGCTTCTCGGTGGTCAGCAGCCTTTCTTCGAACTCGCGGGCCTGGTCGGCCATGTCGGCCTTGAGGCTCTCTATCTCCCCGTCCCTGTCCTGCACGGTGGCGGCGGTTTCCTCGTTCCGGCGCTTGGCGGCCTCGAGGGCCTCCAGCAGGTGGGCGGTCTGCACCTCGGCCATATCCTTCACGCGCAGGTTCAGCTCTTTTTCGTAATTGGCCTTTACCTCCAGCATCTCCCTGTTGAAGGCGGCTTCCTTGTCCAGCAGCTGTTCGCCCAGCTGGGTGTTCCTGAAGGACAGCTCGGAGATCGCTTTCTGGGCCTTTTTGAAATCGTCGGCGCCGCCGGTGAGCGTGTTCTCGAGCCGCTTGACCTGGGCCTGCCAGGCCGCGCGCTCGGAATCGATCATTTCGGCCGCCTCTTTGCGCAGTTCCTCTTCCTTGGCGGCGTAGTCGGCCGCGAGGGCGGACTCTTTCGCCTTGAACGCGTCCTCTTTTTCCGCCATTTTGCCCATGAGCTCGGCGTGGTGCTCTTCCTGCAGGGCGCCTATGCGCCGCTCCAGGGCCTGCTTCATCTCCCCGGTCCTGGCTTCAGCGGCGGCGGCCTCGCCGGCCATGCGGGCTATGACCGCCTGGTATTCGCCCTTTTCGGACTCGAATTCGGCCAGCTTCGCCCTGAAAGCTTCTTCGTTGGCGCGGATCTTCTCCATCAGCTCGCGGTGGTGCTCTTCCCTGGTGGCCGAGAGTGCGCGCTCCAGGTCCTTTATGAAACCTTCCGCCTTCTCCAGGGCGGCGCTCTTCTGCGCGCCGGCCTCCGCCAGCCTGGCTTTTTCGGTCTCCATGGCGCGGCGGGCCTCTTCCACCCGGGCGTCCGCGTCCTTTTCGAACCCGGCTTTAGCGGCCGACAGGGAGGCCTTAAGCTCTTCGCCCAGTGCGGCGTGCTCTTTTTCCAGCGAAGCGGCGCGCGCTTTCACCGACGCGTCCAGTTCGGCGGACCTGCGGAAAAATTCGGTCTGCAGCTTCTCCTTTTCGGCTACCCAGTCGTTCT
>CAZJUL010000232.1:0-4929 GCA_964549095.1 uncultured Elusimicrobiaceae bacterium | reverse complement strand
GCGAGAGCGTACTGCCCTCTGCAGGCTGGATGGTGGGCGCGGCGGCCAGCGCGGAGGCGGAGGCAGTGTAAATAGCGTATGGCAGGCTTGGCAACTGCTCCCGGGGCAGGTAGGGGCTCCCGTCTACGGTAAGCTCAAGGTACCATTCACCGGTAGCCAGGTCTATGGATGACGGGACAGTATAAGTGGTCTTGAACAGCCCACTGGAAACGCTGACGCTCTGGCTGACCGGTTCCGTGTTGAAACAGGTCACGCCGCCGGAGTCGGAACAGAGCTTTATTTTAACCGTGCGGTTGCCGTTGGCCGGCACGCCGGACTCTTTCAGCCGCCCCTGGTAGGTAAGGATATTCGGCGCTTCGCAGTAAGCCGTCCCCGCTCCCAAGAGCAGGATAACCGCCAGCGCCGCTATAAGTTTCTTACTCATAAATTTTGTTCCGTCTTTCCGGCGAAAGCCGGAATCCAGACCTTTCATGCTGGACCCCGGCTTCCGCCGGGGCGACGAATCGGATTACTCCGTGATCCATTTCCCGACACCACTTACTATCATCCAGCGGTTGCTCTCCGCCAGGCGCAGCGTTATACTGGCATAGGCCGGGCTTACAGTGTCGTTGTATATCTTCATGCCGTCGGTTGAATCCGCTATAAAATTGGACGTGAATGCGACAATAGCCACCTTGCCCGCCCCAAGTTTTATAACAGTGACCGTGGCCCCGATATTAGCGGCTGTAATAAAAGGCAGATATACTGTCTGCAGGCCGGCGCTGTTCACGGTGATGGTTTTACCGAAATCGGCATCGGTAAGCGTTATGCCGGTGTCCGCCGCCTGCGTAAGGCGGCGCGCCAGCGCGGCGTCGCCGGTAACGGTCAGCGTGGTCAGGGTGATATCATTAAAGGTATTGGACCCGCTGAAGGTCTGCGTGCTGGTTGTATACGCTCCGTCGGTCACGGTTTCGGCGTTTGTGACCGAATAACCGATACCCGAACACGGGCCTGCGCGGACGCAACGGACGTAGGTGTTGCTAGTCTTATCATTGAAGCTCACGGCGCCATTGTTGAAGAGCACGATCCACGCGAGGGTAGTACTCGGCACATATTCATTGGAACTCCAATAATAGTTAGCAGAAGGCATCCCAACCGCAGTCCTTTGTGTATACAATAATTGCAACTCGGTTATTGAAGGCAGATACCAGTCGTCGTAATATTCGTTGGTCACCGGGTCCGTATAGGTGTAATCAGCGCATACCTGCGCAGCATAGCTGCCCGCGTGCTGCATGGTGCTTATTATCACGGTATTGGCTTTCCCGGCGTATACGCCGTCCTGGCTTGCCCCTGTCACAGCTGTGTTATTAGACCACTTTATACCCGCGCTCTGGTCCGCCGTCGCGGCTATCAAAACCTGCTTCCCGGCCGCGTCCACCCAGAATATCTTGCCGCCGCCGTAGCTGTCGCCTATCTTGAAGGTGTGGGTGGAGACATTGGTCAATGTAGCGCCGTTGCCGTAATAGGCGGCCGCCGACGAGATGCCGGTTATGTAGAGATGGGTCGAAACATAGATCCTGTCGGCGGAAGGCGCCGCTAATAGCGCGGTGGCCGTGGTGGCGTAAACCGAATAGGGCACGCTGGTCAGGCGCTCGCGCGGGGTGAGCTTGGTGCCCCCCGCCCAGAGTTCCAGGTACCAGTCGCCCGTGTTCAGGTCTACGGTGGACGGGACCGTGATGGTGGAGCGGAAAAGGCCGTTGGCCACGTACACCGGCTGGACGCTGGTGCCCGGGGTGGGATAACAGGTACCGGCTGATGGATCGTTGCAGAAGACTATCTCGATATTGCGGTTGCCGGTCGCCTGCAGGCCGGTCTCCTTCAGCCGCCCCTGGTAAGTAAAAAGATTCGGCGCCTCGCAATAGGCCGTCCCCGCCCCCAGAAGCGCAATGACCGCCAACAGAATTATCGCTTTACCTTTCATTGTTTTTCCGTCGCACTCCCGGCAGATCCCCATTTCCACTGTTCACGCTTCAGAACCCCGTCCCCGCTCCCGTCTTACTCCGCTATCTCCGCCGGGGCTATGAGCGGGTTGCCTTTTATCGGGGCCACCCAGTCGTGCAGTTCTTTATCGTTTATCCTGCAGCGCAATTTTGGAATCCCCTTCAGGTATTCTTCGGTGGAAAGCTTGCGCACGGTCAGGGACTCGAACCGGTATTTCTTCCCCTTCACGCTTATCAGCCGGACGAATTTGATGCTGGTTTCGTCCTCTATCGGCTTTTCCTTTACCTGCCCCGGTTTCAGCGCTTTCAGGTGTTCCTCTATGAACGCGGCCTCGAAAGGCGACCAGCCGCCGTGCGGCAGGAAGGCGTTCGGGGCGGCGGTGTCCGCCTCCACCGAATATGTAGACGAGGAATAGACTATGTCCGGCGGGGACGCGATCTTTTTGAAATGGAGGCCTTTCGCCACGTCAGTCGAGATCCTCTCGCGCAGGGCGTAAGCCTTCTCCTGTACCTTGGGGCTGGTTTTCACGTATTCGCGGATGAACCGCTGGGCCAGGATGGGCCGAATGAAGACCCGCTGGTAGCGGGCGGTATCGTCGCCGAAGTATTTCTTGATGCAGGCCAGGATCTCCGGCGCGCGGGTTTCCGCGTCTATGCGGGCGACTTCCTGCTTATATTCGTCGTCGGTTATGGGCCGGGAGGCGTTCTGCAGGACCTCGTTGAGGATGGTGGCCTCATACATCCGCATAAAGCCGGCCTTCCGCGAGGTAAGCGCGTCGGGGCCGTAGCAGCCCTGTGCCGCCTGCCAGTCCAGTATGTCCTGCTCCGTCACCGCGCCGCTGGAAACGACCGCCACCGGCCCGGCATTGGCGGCCTGTGTCTGTGTAAATGCGTTCCTGGGAAGGAGGGTATAGCCGGTGATAATAGCTGAAGAATAGATTACAACCGCGATAAAGCGGGACATGCACAGCGGTAAAAGGCCTGAAAAGGTCTTTTGACTTTCCATAGTGCCGGTTTAACCCCAAACCCTACAAAATGATTACGCGCGCGCTTATTAATATAACAGATAAAGTCTACCACTCAACCGCGCCGCGGTTCAATGTCTAATTAGTCACAGTAACCAATGTTACATTTCCAATGGAATAACTTCACACTTTAGATAATAATAATAGTGTGAAGTTATTGGGGGTTTTGGCCGGGAGGATTGATCTGCGGAGGTGTGAGAGTTGTGTAGAGGGTGCGCGTCGAAACGCCGAACCTGTCCGCGATTTCGCGGATGGTGAATCCGCGCGATTTAAGCTGCTCTATCAGGTATTTCCGGGCTTTGATCTCCTGCGGGTACCGCAGGCGCCCTTTCTCCCTAAGCTCGGCTATCTTTTTATCGATCGCGTTTTCGTCCAGGATATCGTTCTCTTTTTTAAAGACGGGAAGACCGGCGATCAGCTTCGCCAGATCTGCTTTGAATGAATTCATTACGCCCGGTTTTTCCCACACTTCCCCCGCCCTGATGAACGCCGCTCTGGATAGCAGTTGACGGTAGAGTTCCCGGGCAGAGTCCTGGTCTTTGCTGAGGAGCCCAAGTATGAACTTTTCATCCACGAAACTGGCGGTCTTGCTGCCCGCGGAATACAGTCCGCACGACGACCATCGGTACCCGTACGGGTCCCCGGTCAGGGCGGCGCGGACTGGGTTCAGGTGGATATAGACGGAAGTGGCTAAAGCATAGCCGTTATCCAGGCAAAGCGCTTCACGGAAAGCTCCGCAGAACACGTGCCCCTTGCGCTGGTATTTCGCATTAAAGTATTTTGCGTATCCCCGGAACAACCATTGCATCGCTTCCGAAAGATTGGACTCCTTGAGCCGCAACTGCAGATGCACGTGATTCGGCATCAACGCAAAGCTGTATATTTCAAATGAGAACTGTTTGCTCTTTTCTTTTAAGAGCTTCAGCATGTACAGGTAATCGGAATTTTCCAGGAAAAGCATTTCGCGGCCGGGCGCCCTCTGTGTCACGTGGCAACAAGCCCCAGGATAGGAGATCTTTCCTTTGGCCCGGAAAATGCGTTTTATTTTCCCCTCTTGGAGAAGTCTCAAAATGTCCATATTTCAGTTAACTTCACACTTTAATTATTATCTAATATGTGAAGTTATTTTAGCAGATAGGGGGAGGGATTTCAACAGGCATTTAAGTTTGGTAGAATAATCCGAACCGGGAGGGCACTTTCATGATAGATGAGAATAAAAGGGCGTTTCAGCTGAAATCGCTGGAAAATGCGGCGGAAGCGCTGAAAAAGAACGGTTTCGGGGCTAATGTCTTCAATGATTCCGAAGCGGCGGCGGCCTATGTGCTGAAACTGGTCGGCGCCGGGAAGAAGGTGGGGCTGGGCGGGAGCATGACGGTGCAGGGCCTGGGGCTGCCCGAGGAGCTTGCAAAGTCCGGGAACGAGGTCATTACCCATAAACCGGAGATGTCCCCCCCTGAAAGGCGGCAGACCTGGCTGAAGGCGCAGTCCGCCGACTTCTACCTGGCCTCCCCGCAGGCCATAACGGCCAAAGGGCAGATGATATTTATCGACGGGCTGGGCAACCGGGCCTCTTCGGTGGTTTTCGGGCCGGGCAAGGTGGTGCTTATCGCCGGTGTGAACAAGCTGGTGAAGGACCTGGACGAGGGTATGTGGCGGATGCGGAACGTGGCGGCGATAGCCAACAATATCCGGCTCAAGAAGAACAACCCCTGCGTGAAGACGGGTAAGTGCGAGGACTGCTCTTCGCCGGAGCGGATCTGCAACGCTGTTACGATGCTTTGGAAGAAGCCCAGGCCGACGGAGTACGAGGTGGTGCTGATAAACGAGGAACTGGGATATTGAGCGGGAACGGATTATTCAAATCCCCCCTCTCCCCCCTTTGCTAAAAGGGGGTAAAAACAAAAAGGGCGTCCGGATAGAACCGG
>CAZJUL010000231.1:0-4931 GCA_964549095.1 uncultured Elusimicrobiaceae bacterium | reverse complement strand
GCCCCAAGGCCCGCACCACCAAGCAGAAGGCGCGCATAGACCGGGCGGGGGAACTGATAGAAGAGCTTTCGGAACTGGAGTACCATAACGCCCAGGACCGCTCCGCCGCCCTGGATTTCACCGCCGGGGACCGCAGGGCCAACCGCCTCATAACCGCGGTAAAAGTGGAAAAAAGCCTTGGCGGCCGCAAGCTTTTCGGCCCGCTGGAACTGACGCTCTGCCCCGGCGACAAGCTCGGCCTGCTGGGCGGCAACGGCAGCGGGAAAACCACCCTGCTGAAGCTGCTGGCCGGCCAGCTGGCGCCTGATTCCGGCACTGTCAAGCTTGCCGAAGGCGCGCGCGTGGCGGTCTTCGACCAGCACCGGGCCCGGCTGGACCTAAACCTCACCCTTAAGCGCGCGCTGTGCGGCAACGGCGAGCACGTGTTCTACAAAGGCGCCCCGGTCCACGTGCGCGGCTGGGCCTCGCGCTTCCTTTTCCGGCAGGAGCAGCTGGAAATGCCGCTGCGCCTGCTGTCCGGCGGCGAGCAGGCCCGCGTGCTTATAGCAGGCTTCATGCTGGAGCCGGCGGACGTGCTGCTGCTGGACGAGCCCACCAACGACCTGGACCTGCAGTCGCTGGAGGTGCTGGAGAACAGCATACAGGAATTTCCCGGCGCGCTGGTGCTGGTCACCCACGACCGCTACCTGCTGGAGCGGGTAAGCCGCCGGCTGCTGGCGCTGGACGGCCGCGGCGGCGCCCGGTATTTCGCCGATATGTCCCAGTGGGAAAGCCGGGGAGAGGAACCGCGGGCCCAGACCGCGCCCGCCCCGGCAGCCGCCGCGGGGCCTTCGGCCAAAGAGGCCCGTGAGCTGCGGGCCGCTATACGCAAGCTGGAAGCCGAGATGCAGACGGCCGAGAACCAGGCGGCCAAAGCCCGCCTGGCCCTTGAGGACCCCGTTATAGCCGCCGACGCGGGAGAACTGGCCGCGCGCCAGAAAAAACTGGACGAGGCTTTGGCTAAAACCGACGCCCTCTTCGCCCGCTGGTCCCAGCTTCATGAAAAACAGGGCGATCCGTCTGGGTCTTGACAATTGAAATATTTCTGCTAGACTATGTTTGAGCCTTCGACCCTTATCAACGGGATTCGCGGGCTCTTTCATTTACGGCCGGAGTCTCAAGCATTGGGGACATACCTCGCCGCGAGGCGTGTCCCCGGTTCTTAAAGGGTCGTTTTCCGGGATCAGGGAGGGGTTTCCTGTTATGCTGACAAATATCGCCATCGTCGCGGCCGTCATAATAGTGATCTTGATACTGCGCTCCATAAGCGAGAAAAGAATAGGCCTTCCGGAAGCCCCGTGGAATGGCGGTCCGGGTCCGTCTCCGGACGGCGCGGACCCCGGGCCCGGGCTGGACCCCGCCGGCGGCTTCGACGCCTTCGGGGGCAAGGTGGGCGAAGTGGAATATGTCGCTGATATGTACAGCGACGACGCCATTACCGTTGAGATAGACCTGGACGACACCCCGGAAAACGCCGCCGAGATGGATATAAGGGACGGCGGGGCGCTTGATCTGGATCCCGCCGACCCGCTGCGCCCCGAAGCCGAGGCGCTGATCGCGATGGGCGCCAATTATATAGACGTGGGCCTGAACGCGGACCGCGTGGCGGCCGAGTTCCCCGCTTCCATGAAGATCGACCACGCTTTCGCTGAAAGAGCGGTGCAGCACCTGATACGGCTGAAGGAAGCGGCCGGCTGAAATTATTATGAAAGAATACGCTGAGCCCCGGATGCATACCGCGGAGCACCTGCTGAACCGGGCGATGGTGCTGCTGTTCGGCTGCGGCCGTGCGTTCAGCTCCCACATCGAGAAGAAAAAGTCCAAGTGCGATTACAGGTTCTCCCGCGCTTTGACCGCTGAAGAGACGGCCGAGCTGGAAAAACGGGTCAACGCAGCGGTCAGGGCCGACCTGCCGGTAAAGGAAGCCTTCGTTTCCAGGGAAGAGGCGGAGGGGAAATACAGCCTGGCCCGCCTGCCTGAAGAAGCGGGGGAGAAGCTGCGCATTATCCTGATAGGCGACTATGACGCCTGCCCCTGCATCGGCCCGCACGCAAAGTCCACCGGCGAGGTCGGGGCCTTCAAAGTGATCTCCAGCAGTTTCGAAAACGGCGTCCTGCGCGTCAGGTTCAAGCTGGAAGAGCCGCCCGCAACCTACCGCGCCGCCGGGAAATAAGGATCCATTTCTCTTGTCTGAATTAAAAAGGCCTGAGGGAGCGCCTCAGGCCTTTTCCTGTCCGGGAATTGTTAGTTCAGGGGCAGCTTATCCGGGACTACCAGGACGAAATCCAGCGGGAGGGCGACGGAGGTCGCGGCTATTTCTTCCGGGGTCGGGATATATATCGCCTGCGGGGCGACTATGATCAGGGGCGTATGGGTATTGGCCACCGTGGCGTCGAACTGCTCGGAAGGCGTCAGCGGCCAGCCCCAGTCGGTTTCCAGCTTGTCGGGGGTGGGGTTCAGCCCGGCCTGCTCGTAAAGGTATTCCACGTAGCCCACGCAGTCGAAGACTTCCGGCCCTTTCTGCGGGATATGGGTGTTGGTGTATTTCAGCCCCTTCTTGCCGAGCTCCAGGCCGCGGGCCACTATCTTTACGCGCTGCTCCGCCGTGGGCCTGGGGCTGGTGGTCCGGTTGCCGTAATAGGGGTACATGAAGTGGTGGGTGAAATTCTTCCAGGACTCTATGTTCCGGACCCCGCCGGGCTTGAAGTTGTTGGGCACGCAGTCCGTGATCAGGATCTTTATCCTGCCGTTCTCAACCGCAGTTCCCGTGAACACCCCGGCGTGGCCTACCGGCATGTCGGGCATGAACCAGCCGCTTATCGTGCCGACTATCCCGCCCGTGTAGATCATGTCGCCTTTTTCTATGCCGACGGCCCGCGAGCGCACGACCAGCGAAGTGCGGGGCTCTTCTTTAAGTTCGCCCAGCATTTCGAAAGCGGCGGCCCTGACGGTCTCGGATTCCGAAGTAGAGGCGGCGATGGCGCGCAGGTAAGGCGCGGCCGCTGCGTTCTTTTTCAGTTTGCCGATGCTTATAAGGATATTAATCTTAATTACATCGTCCGATTCCGCGTAAAAATCGCGCAGCTTGTTCATCACGGCCGGTTCGCCTATTTCGCCCAGCGACCAGATGGCGTTGATGGCGGCCAGTCTCCGCTTGATATCCGCTTCGTAGTGGCCCCTGCCCCCGCCGGCCAGGTAGACCTCCACGTTCTTGACCAGCATATCCACCGCGAAGGGGTTCTTCTGTTCGCCGAGGGAGCGCGCGGCGCAGACCCGCACCCCTTCGTCCGCGTCTTCCAGTGCCATCGCGAGGGTCCGTATGACGCCCTCGTCCCTGGACGCCCCCAGGGCGTCTATCAGCGAACATTTGTAGCCCGCGGATTTCCCGCGGGAAAAAACTTCGTGGAGCATCGCCCTGGCCGAGCGGGGGTTGCCGGCTTCAAGCCTGAGGGCGGCCAGCGTGTCGGGGCCGCCGGAGCGTCCCGGCTGGTCGGACGCGAGGGAATCGAGCAGCCTGTCGAGATTTACGGCCGCCTGAGCGGAAGGATTAATAAAAGGGAGAAGTGCCGCGACCGCGAAGATAGTTCCGAGAAGCTTTTTCATCATAGACCTCCTTTGGTCTACATATAATGTAGCAGTCCCGGCGGAAAAGCGACAGGTCCTAAAGGGCAGTTCCGGCCGGTATAAGTAACTAGGAAAACAGTAGGCCTTTAGCACCGGCGGATGTAGGCCGTTTTTTTCCGGATTTATAGCCTTTAGCCCCTTATAGAAAGGAATATTTCTTAATAGACTATAGGTATGAACAAACACATTCGCTTTACCACAACACTTTTAGCGGCGGTATTCTCCTCGCAGCTGGTTTTCGGCCAGGGCGTCTTCGAGATGCCCGATGAAGACGGCCAGAGCGACGACGTCCGCGGCAAGATATACAGGACGGCCGAGGCCATGGGCATTTCGATGGATGCGGACCTGCCGGTGATCCCGGACGGCGCTTTCGGCGGCCTGCCGGCGGCTTCTCCCGCGGCAAGCGCGCTCCCCGCGGCGCGCCCGGTACAGTTCAGGGTTCCCGCGCTGGTCCCGGTCCCGGCGCAGCCGGACAAGGGCGAAGCGGCCAAGCTCCCTCCCGGCTTTACCCTTCCCGAGCCGGTCTCCTACTGGGGCACGGCCGTGACCGTCTGGTACGCGCTCGGCGCGCAGATAGGCGACAACGTGCCCTGGACCGGCACCCCCGATTTCGACCAGATCTCCGACAGGGTGCAGAAGGCTTCCATTTCCAAAGCCTTCCCCGCCCGGCAGGCCGGCCAGCCCTCCCTTTTCACCGACGCGGGCTTCGTCAGGGAATTCGAGCAGGTGACCGGTTCCCGGTTCACCGACGGCAACACGGCCAAATACCTTATAAGCGGCGTGGAGTCCTTCAAGGTAAAGGACGACCTTATAATGAACGCGAAGAAGAGCCTGCTCATCTCCAGCTGGGCCTTTTACGACGACATCACCGGCTACGAAGCCGCGAAGATGCTGATAGAGAAGAAAAAGCAGGGCGTGGAAATAAAGATAATAGTGGATAAGAAGGTCGTGGTAAGCCACGGCAAGAAAGTGATCAAGCTGATGGAAGACGCCGGCATAGAGATAATACGCTACCAGGAAGACGGCCGCGCTAACGATTACTGGCACGTGAAGATACTGATAGCGGACGACAAGTCCGCCGTGGTCGGCGGGTTGAATTTCGGCGACGTGTATTCCCACAAGGACCCGAACAACGTGAAATGGCGCGACACCGACGTGGTCTATTCAGGCCCGGCCGTGCTGGCCACCCGCGAACTGTTCGCGAAGTTCTGGAACGAGAAGGCCGGTAAGGCCGGCTTCCGCTCCCTGGCTTCCCGCCCGGCTGAGCT
>CAZJUL010000230.1:2565-4947 GCA_964549095.1 uncultured Elusimicrobiaceae bacterium | reverse complement strand
GGCGCAGCGGACCGCGTTTATCTTGCCCTCTATGCCCCGGTCGCCGAAGCCGCCGGGCACGATGATGCCGGAGGCCTTCGCCAGCCGCTGGCTGCAGTCCTTGTCCTCCACGTCGACAAAATCCAGCTCCATCCTGACCCCGTTGGCTATAGCGCCGTGGTGTATGGCCTCGACGAGCGATTTATAGGAGTCCTTGAGGCGCGTGTACTTCCCTGCTATGGCTATGCGCACGGGCCGCGCGGTCTCGGCCGCTTTCAGCTTTTCCACGAAGTCGTTCCATTCCTCGAAGTCCCATTTCTTGCTCCGCAGCCGCAGCAGCATCATTATCTGCTCGTCGATGCCCTGCTTCTTCAGCACGTTCGGCACGGCGTAGATGGAAAAGCTGTTCGGGGCCTCTATGACTGCCTCTTCGGGCACGCTGGTGAACAGCGCTATCTTGTTCCGGATATCCTTGCCCAGGGCCTTTTCGGTGCGGCAGACGATGATGTCGGGGTCTATGCCGATCTCGCGCAGCTTGTTGACGGAATGCTGGGTGGGCTTGGTCTTGAGCTCGTCGGAGGCGGAGAGGTAGGGGACCAGCGTGACGTGTATGTACATCACGTCGGTGCGCGTCCTGTCGGGGCGCATCTGGCGGGCGGCTTCCAGGAAAGGCAGGCTCTCTATGTCGCCGACCGTGCCGCCTATCTCTATGATAACGATGTCGAAGCCCTCGCCTGCCTTGAAGAACCGCGCCTTTATCTCGTTGGTGATATGGGGAATGACCTGCACGGTCTGCCCGAGGTAGAGGCCCTCGCGCTCCTTGGCGATGACGGTCTGGTAGATCTGGCCGGCGGTCATGTTGTTGCCACGGCTGGTATCTATTTCGAGGAACCTTTCATAATAGCCCAGGTCCAGGTCGGTCTCGGCGCCGTCGTCGGTGACGAAGACCTCGCCGTGCTGCAGGGGGGCCATTGTGCCGGCGTCCACGTTAATGTAGGGGTCGCATTTGACTATGTTCACCGAAAGGCCGTGCGCTTTAAGCAGGCGGCCTACCGAGGCCGCCGTTATGCCCTTGCCCAGGGAACTGACCACGCCGCCCGTCACGAAAATGTATTTAGCCATTTTTTCCTTATGCTTTCAGACGCTTAGAGTCAGGGGACAGTCCCCTTCTACCGCTCACTGCGTTCGCCGGTAAAGGGGGCTGTCCCCGGCGTTCAATTCTGCTTCCGTAAAAATCTTTCGGCCGCTTTCAGGTCAGCCGGGGTATCTATTGCGGGGCCCAGGACCTTCACGGCGGCTACGCCTATGGTCATCCCGCTCTCCAGCGCCCGCAGCTGCTCCAGCCGCTCCAGCAGTTCCAGCGGGCTCGCCGGCAGCTTCACGAACCGGTCCAGCGAGGCGCGCCGGTAGATGTAGAAGCCGCAGTGCTTGTACCAGGGGAATTTCCTGAGCGTCGAAAGGGGATGGTGGAACGGGATGGGGGAGCGGGAGAAGTAAAGGGCCCGGCCCTGCCGGTTCATTGCTATCTTCACGCAGTTGGGATTGGCGATGTCGGCCTTGTCGGTTATCGGGGCGCCGGCGGTGCCGATATCGTAACCCGCTTTCATCATTCTGAAGGCGGCCAGCAGGGTTTCGGAGCGCATGAAGGGCTCGTCGCCCTGGAAATTTACTATAAACTTCTTCTTTGAGCCTGCAGCCGCTTCATAGACGCGGTCGGTGCCGGACTGGCATTTGGCGCTGGTCATCACGGCCTTCGCGCCGATACCCTTCGCGAAGTCGAGGACGCGCCGGTCTTCGGTAGCTATCACTACCGGGCCCAGCCCCGAGCGGACGGCGGCCTCGTAGCACCAATGGAGTACGGCCTTGCCGCGGATCTTCGCGAGCACCTTGCCGGGAAACCGCTGGGAATTATAGCGGGCCGGAATGACTATCAGGCAGTCTTGGTCCATGACTTTATATTCTCGAGGAGTTCTTCTTTCGAAACGGAGGCGGTGCCGAGCTTGGCGACCACCATGCCGGCCGCGAAGTTGGAGATGAGGGCGGCGTCTTCCAGCGACGCTCCCGCGGCCGAGGCCAGGGCCAGCGCCGAGATGACGGTGTCGCCAGCGCCGGTCACGTCGAATACTTCGCGGGCTTTGGTCGGGATATGGAGTACCTTCATGCGGCCGCCGGTATTGTTGAAGAGGGCCATGCCGTGCTCGCCGCGGGTTATCAGCAGGGAGCGGCAGCTCAGGGCGCGGACTATCTTCTTGCCCAGTTCCACCACGGCGTCCTGCCCGTCTTTCTGTATCAGGCGCATTCCCTGGAAGGCTTCCATCGTGTTGGGCGTCAGGCAGGTGACTTTCTTGTAGCGGTGAAAATGCTCCACCTTGGGGTCCACGAAAACGGGCACGCCGCGCTTAT
>CAZJUL010000230.1:0-2549 GCA_964549095.1 uncultured Elusimicrobiaceae bacterium | reverse complement strand
GCTTTGCCGTAGTCGGACAATATCAGGGCGCCGGCGCCGGCCTTGAGCTGCTCTTCGACGGCGTTCAGGGCGGTTCTCTGCAGCGCTTGTGAAAGCTTGATGGCCGGTTCGCGGTCGAAACGGACCACCTGCTGGTGCTCCGCGATGATGCGTGTCTTTTCGATGGTGAAGATGCCGGGATCCGTTATCAGGCAGCCGGTATCCACGCCGGCGGCTTTCAGGATGTCGGAGAGCCTGCGGGCGGCGCTGTCAGCGCCGGTGAGGGAGATAAGGCCGGGAGCAGCGCCGAGGGCGGCCAGGTTGGCGGCGACGTTGCCGGAACCGCCGGCGACGGTATGCTCTTCGCGGACCTGGACTACGGGGACGGGGGCTTCGGGGGAGATGCGGCGCACCGAGCCCCTGATGTAGCGGTCGAGCATTATATCGCCCAGCACCGCCACCCGCTGCGAACCGAATTTTTCAATGATCCTGCGCAACCTGGAAAAAGTGGGGGAATCCATACAACAATTATACTAATTTCGCGTCGATATAATTAAAGCCCGGTAAAACCCTTAAAAAGGTAGCAGGTACCTTTTAGTGTATGAAGGCAAAACCATCTACTTGCAGGCAAATAGCACCACGACATGATGCTGTCGCGGTCATGCTTTACACTTTAAAAGGTAGCAGGTACCTTTTAAGGAGGCGTTTATGCCTAGAGCTTTGAGGATTTCTTATCCGGGAGCGATATACCATATCAGGAACCGGGGCAATGATAGGGGAGAGATATTTTTGGATGACTTTGACCGGCGGCACTACCTGGACCTTCTGTGCGGCGCAATCGCGACCTTCCGACTGAAGATTTATGCTTATGTGTTGATGTCGAACCACATACATCTTTTCTTTAGAACGCTTCTTCCGAATATAAGCGCAACAATGAACAGGCTTAATCTGGACTACTCTTTGTATTTCAACCGACGGCATGGCAGGACGGGACACCTGTTCGAAAGCAGGTTTAAAAGCAAATTGGTGCAGGAGGACCGCTACTTTCTGGCATTACTGCGGTATATTCATCTGAACCCGGTAAAAGCCGGTATAGTATCCAGTCCAGAGCAATATAAATGGAGCAGCCACCGCGTTTACTTGGGAAACACGGACAGAGTTGTGGCCGATCCCAACGAGGCGCTGCTGTTATTTAGTGACAACTTGGAACGTGCCCGAGCGGCCTATCTGGATTTTGTTGGCAAGCCTATTCCTGAAAAGGAGTGGAAGATCCTTGATAAAGAACGGAATGGGGTACTCGGCGACTCGGTTTTCCGCCATTCCCTAAAAAGGTCGCAGGTACCTTTTTGATTTTTGCATTTAAAAAGGTAGCAGGTACCTTTTGTTATTCCAGGTACCTTTTGTTATTCCAGGCGGCGCTTGACGAGTTTGGCGGTGACGGAGCCGAAGAAGACCTCGGCTTTCAGGATGAGGGGGAGGCGCAGCGCGTCGTCGGTGACCCAGATGAGCATTTTCTTGCCCTTCTTCGCGACGAAGAGCCCGTCGTCGCCGAGCTGGGGCTCCACTATGACGCATTTGAACTTGCCGAGCTCGGTGGATTCTTTCTCGCGCTTGCGGACCTTAACGTTCATATTCCAGTTCTTCTTGGTGTTGACCGTGATGGCCATGACCGTGTTAGGCTTGAGGTCCATCGTGCGGACAAGGTAGACCGAAGAGAGCACGTCCTGGACCGGCCCAGGTATGGTCCCGCCCACGGGGTGGACCTCCCGCTTCTTGTTCATCCTCTCGCCCGCGAAGGTCCCGGTCGAATTATCGAAAGCCACCCACTCGTTTATGAAGTACCCGCCTTCCTGTATCCTCTTGTAATAGCCCCGCGAATACAGCCCGGCCACGTCGAACCAGGACTCGTTAAGGTCGGAGACGTGGTAGAAATTATCGATGAAAGCGGCCGACTTGGCGCCGGACACGATATGGTAGGCCGGACGCCCGTCTATGCTCACTATCTTGGCTATCTGCAGGTAGGCCGTTCCGACGTGGATGAGGCCCCAGCTGATGTCGTACTCCAGCCGCTCCCGGTACCACTCGGCGCGGACGGTGGCGGTGTCGATCTGGACGTCGGCCATCAGCGCGGAATAGGGATGCGTCAGGAACTTGGGAGTTTCTTCCGAGGAAAGCGCGGCGGCCCCCAGCGCGAGCAGGAGACCGGCGGCCAGGAACTTCTTAAAATCCATATTTGATCCTTGCCGCCACTACCAGCGCCACGACGGTCATGCCGGTGAAGCCGCGCCATTCCTTGTTCTTCCTGAACACTTCCCAGGAGTACGCGCCCCCGTCGAAGAACCCGGCCAGGCCGGAAAGGCGGGGGAACATCGCGTTCACCCGGCCCCTGTACTGTACGAATTCATCGCCGTAGGTTGCAAGCAGGAATTCCTCTTCCGCCTTTATCTGGACGCGGTAGATCGCCGCGAACGACACGACGGTGATAAGCCAGGCCAGCCCGGTGCGCAAAGGCTCCTGCGGGTTAAAGAGCGCTACCAGGAGGCCGAGCACTATGAAAGCGGTGCCGAGAT
>CAZJUL010000229.1:0-4988 GCA_964549095.1 uncultured Elusimicrobiaceae bacterium | reverse complement strand
AATGAAAAGGGACCGGCAGGACTCGCGGAGAAAGAACAACCCGCTGAAACAGGCCGGCGACGCCCATTACCTGGATTCCACCGAACTGAGCGTGCAGCAGGTCGTCGGCAGGATAATCAGGCTGGCCAGCCGGTATCTGTAAGGTCGGGGACATACCTTGCGGCAAGGTGTGTCCCCCATGCTAGGCACTTTCTGTACGTATGTTAGTAAAAATCTTCATATTTCTGGCCAAGACCTATTTCAGGCTGTTCAACCGCATTGAAGTCAAGGGTTTGGAGCGCATACCCCTTTCCGGACCGCTCATCGTAGTAGCCAACCACATCTCGTACGCGGACCCGCCGGCCCTGCTCCCCTATATAGGCGCGTTGCGGCCCCTGCGCGTCCTGGCTAAAAAGGAACTCTTCAGGATCTGGCCAATGGGCCCGCTGCTGCGCGGGCTGGGCGTCATACCGGTGGACCGCAAGCGCGAAGGGGGGGACCTGGGCGCGCTGAGGACGGCCCTGGAAGTCCTTAAGGAAGGCCACTGCCTGGTGCTCTTCCCGGAGGGGACCAGGGCGAAAGGGCGCAAGCTGGAGCCCAAGGCGGGCGTGGCTCTGCTCGCCCACAAGACCGGGGCCCCCGTGCTTACCGCCAGAATATTCAACAGCGAAAATTTCTTAAAATTAGGTAAAATAACTATTAAGTTCGGGAACATAAGGAGCTTTACCCCGCCGCCGGGAACAGAACGCAAAGAGGCTTACGCAGAATTTTCAAGGACCATAATGTCCGACATATTCGCTATTACGGAGAACTAACCGCCATGGAAACAAATGAAAAGCAGCAGAACCTGAACGAAGGGCAGGAGCCCGAAAAGAAGGAGCTCCCCGAAGCGCCCGCCCCGGAGACGCCCGCGGACCCCGCGCAGGACGCGCCGGCGCGCGCCGAAGAAGAAATGTCCATGGAGCAGCTGCTCGCGGCCGAGGCGGTGGTTTCCGCCAAGGTCTATTCCAAGGACATAGTAATGGTCAAGGTCATACAGGTCACCGACAAGCAGGTCATGGTGGACATCGGGGAAAAGAAGGAAGCGATCATCCCCCTGGAAGATTTCAAGGACGAGAAAACGCCCGAGGTCGGCTCGGAAGTGCCGGCCATCCTGGAGCGCAAGGGCGTGGAAGGCAAGCCCTCTTATATGTCCCACCGCCGGGCCATCGAGAAGCTGGCCTGGGAATGGGCGCGGAAGATGTTCGAGGCCAAGGAAAGGGTGAAAGGCCGGGTGACCGGGTCCGTGAAGGGCGGCTACATAGTGGACCTGTCCGGGCTCAGGGCCTTCATGCCCCTGTCCCTGTCGGAGATCGGCGGCGCGCACAGGCATTACCTGCCCGAGAACGCCAAGATAAAATGCTACATCACCGACTACGCGCCCGGCGACCGCCGCGTGGTGGTCTCGCGCAGGCAGGTGCTGGAAGAGGACGAAAAAGAGCGCCGCGCCCAGGTGCTCGGCGAGATCTCCGTCGGGTTCATCGTGCGGGCGGTCGTTTCAAAGGTGGCCACCGACGGGCTGTTCGTCAGGTTCCAGGGCATAGAGGGCGTGGTGCGGCTGGAAGACCTGGCCTGGCGCAAGCCCGAAGAGGAGCTCAAGCTTTACAAGCGCGGCCAGCGCATCAAGTGCAGGGTCCTTTCGATGGACAAAGAGAACGCCAAGATCCTGTTCGGCATAAAGCAGCTTTTCCCCAACCCGGTCGACATGCTGAAGAAGCGCTTCCCCTACAGGGCCATCCTGAAGGTGAAGGTCGTCTCCGTCGCCCCGGAAGGGGCGAAGGTGAAGGTGTCCGAGCGCGTGGACGGCTTCCTGTCCGCCGAAGAGTACGGCCACGATGGCGCGCCGAAAGAAGGACAGGAGATCAAGGCCACCCTTATCGCCATCAATTCCACCACCTACGAGCTGGTGTTTTCGGTCAAGAAGCTGCAGGAAGTGGAGGACCGGAAAAAAGTGCAGCAGTACCTCAAGGGCGCTCCCACGCTGACCCTCGGCCAGATCCTCCTGGAGAACTCGGAGGATGAAGGTGAGGTATGAGGCCGGGGACGGCCTCCGGCACCTGCTGAAAAAACTCCAGTCGGGCTACGGCGTGGCCGCGGCCCTGTTCGCCGTTTTCATCTTCATAGTGATCTACGCCGTTTCTTTCCGCAAGCCGGGCCCGGCCGCCGGCTTTTTCCCGCGCGCCCAGGCCGAGTTCCTGGACGCCGGCCAGCTGTCGCGCAGGCTGGCCGGCCTGGACGAAAGGGTCAAGAACAATTCCAGCGACATACAGGCGCTTTTCGAATCCGGCCTGCTGAAGTTCCAGAAGGGCCCGGACAGCTATGTCGACGCCATAGCGGACCTCGAGACCGCGCGGGCCAAGGGGCTTTCCGACATCAGGACCTTCTATTACCTGGGGCAGATGTACCAGGCCACCGGGCTTTACGATTTCGCGCTGCAGGAATACGAGCGCTTCCTGAACAACCGCCCCGAGGATTTCGAGGTCAGGATGCTTATGGCGAAGCTGCTGTTCGCCGCCGGCAAATACCCGCAGGCCGTCAGGGAATACGACGCGCTGAACGGCAGGCATCCGGGGAACGCCCTGGTGCTGGAGAACCTGGCGCTGTCGCGCTTCAAGAGCGGGCAGGAATGGCGCCCCCTGCTGGAATCAATGCGCGCCCTGGGCCAGGAGGCCTCCTTCCGGGCCGATTTCGTGCAGGGCCGGATAGATTACGAGAACAAGGATTACGCCGCGGCGGCGCCGCTGCTCACGCGGGCCGCGGCCGACCTGAAAAGCCCGGAGCTGGCCGACAGGATAGAGCTCTACCGAATGCTCGGCGACGCCCATATTAAGCTGAAGCAGGACGCCCCCGCGATAGCCGCCCTGAACGAACTGCTGAAGATCAAGCCCTCCGACGACGAGGCCCGCTCCCAGCTGGCCCGCCTGACCAAGGCGCAGAAGAAGCCGGCGGCGAAGAAAAAATAATGCTAACCCAGAAACCCGGCGGACGCGCGGCACCTTTACTTTTGGCGGCCGCCGCCCTGCTGCTTTCCTTCTGCGCGGCGGCCCGGCTCTGCGCGCAGGAAGAGAACAGGGTCATAGTAAAAAAATTCGACTGGAAGATCTACGCCACGGAGCATTTCGACGTCTATTATTACGAAGAGTCGGAGAGCTGGCTGAAGTACGCCGGCGGCGTGCTCGAAAAGGCCTATAAAGAAGAGTCCGCCGACCTGAACCCGGAGATGGACAAGCGCCTGCCCTTCTTCCTTTTCGCCTCGGTGAACGATATGCAGCAGTCCAGCATAGCCGATATCTCCGACGGCACCGGCGGGCTGACGGAGGCGTACAAGGACCGCTTTATGGTCTGGTCGGACGGCTCCAAAGAATGGCTTTCGGAGGTCATCCGCCACGAGTTCGCGCACGAGGTGCAGTTCAGCGTGCTGATAGACGGCTTCTGGAAATCCGCCAGGATATTGAAGACCTACATCTACCCGCTCTGGCTGATAGAGGGCATAGCGGAATACGAGACCGGCGATTCGGACCTGCCTACCGAGACCATGTACGCCCGCGACGCGGCCCTCTCCGGCCGGCTGCTGCGGCTGGACCGGCTGAACCAGTTCGCGCACCTGAAGCCGCACCAGGTCACGCTGGCCTACAAGACCGGCGCGCAGGCGGTACGGTTCCTGGCCGGTCAGTACGGGAAGGACAAGCCGGCCAGGATGCTGGACCTGTTCAAGACGCGCTACGACGCCTCGGCGGTGCTGGAACCGCTCATCGGCGCCGACATCACCGCCTTCGACAGGAAGTTCAGGGAATACACGGAGCTTAAATACCTGGCCGAAGCGGCGGACGCCGGCCTGGACGAGCCGGGCCGGTACGGCGACCCGCTGACGGCCGAGACCGAGAACCTCCCCGAATTCAATGTGAGCCCCCAGCTGAGCCCCGCCGGGGATAAGCTGGCCTATCTCACCACGAAAGAGGGGCAGCCCGCGGCGCTGGCCCTGAAGGACCTCAAAACCGGCAAAGAGGAACTGCTCACCTCCCGCGGCTCGGGCCCCGAAAACGTGGTTTACGGCCGGTTCTCCAAGCCCTGGAAAAGCCTTTCCTTTTCCGGCGACGGGCGCCTGCTGGCTTTTTCGGGCCAGAAGAACCACCGCGAATATATTTACCTCTACTCCCTGGAAAAAGAAAAGCTGACCCGGCTGGAAGTGCCTGGTTTCATGGAGGTCCGGCAGCCGGTCTTTTCCGCCGATTCCACGCGCCTGATGTTCGTGGGCATGAAGCGCAGCGCCAACGACCTCTACGCCTTCAGCCTTACGCCTGAAATACTCGGGGGGGGAACCGTCCCGGCCGAAGCCCTGTCGCGCCTGACCGACGACGCGGACGACGAGGCCAGCCCCGCCTGGTCGCCGGACGGAACGGGCGCGGCGTATTCGTGCGAAGTAGAGGATTCAAGCGGGCCGAAAAGGAATTTGTGCTATTCGGCCTTCGGCGGGAAAAAAGAGACGCTGGCTTCTTTGGACGGCAACTTCTACGACCCGGTGTTCTCTCCCGACGGGAAGAACATAACTTTCGTTTCCGACGCTGAGGGCCGGTACGAGCTTTACCAGCTGGACCGCGCCTCCTCTACTATAACCCGGCTTACGCGCGTTATCGGGGGCAATTTCACGCCGGCCTATACGCCCGACGGGAAGCGGCTGCTTTTCTCTTCGTTCCGGAACGGAAGCATGAACGTGTATTCCGGCCCCTTGGAAAATTTCAGGTACGAGCCTTATGGGCCCGGGGAGGCGGCTGCGCCGGCGGCGGAACAGGCGGTCGCGGCGTCCACCGGAACCCTCGCGTCAGCGGGGATCTTCAGGCCCTACAAGTTCAAGGCCTCGACTGACCTTTTCTTCCCGGCCTTTATGTTCTCTTCTCCCGGCGGCCTTTTCTGGATGAATTACTGGCAGGCCTCGGATATGCTGGGCTACAACAACCTGGCGATGTACCTGA
>CAZJUL010000228.1:2771-5007 GCA_964549095.1 uncultured Elusimicrobiaceae bacterium | reverse complement strand
ATCTATGACCCTTTCTACCAGGTGGCCGACTACATGACCAGAAAAAGCGGCGGGCTGGGCCTCGGGCTCGCGCTGGTAAAACAAATTACGGAAACCTGCAAAGGCAGAATAGAAGTAAAAAGTTCCGTAGGCAAAGGCACAACCTTTACACTTATCTTCCCCAAAAAAGAAAATCAATGCTCAGCGCGGTAAACCGGGATTTATAGGATAAAATGACCACTGCTAAAATGAACGTCTTAGCTATCGACGATGAAGAAGAAAGCCTGGCGGTCCTCAACACCGCCGTGGAGTACGCTTTTCCCGGCACCGGTTTTACTACCGCCACGAACGGCCTCAAAGGGATAGACCTGGCGCTGGCCGGGAACCCCGACATAATCCTGCTCGACATAATCATGCCCGAAATGGACGGGTTCGAAGTCTGCCGGCGGCTTAAAGAAGACGTGCGCCTCAGGCATATCCCGGTAGTCTTTCTGACCGCTTTAAAACCCAACAGGGAAATCTGCGAAAAAGCTTTTGAGGCGGGCGGCGAGGCGTTTATTTTAAAACCCCTGGAGTTGTGGGAGTTAACAGTCCAGCTGCGGGCCATGCTGAAGATCAAAGCGGCCAATATTCTACAACGGACCGATCAGGACAAACTGGGAATCCTGGTCGCGCAGCGCACCCGCGAACTTGCGGAAGAACTTGCCGTCCGGGAGAAGGCGCTGGAGTCGCTAACAGAAAGCGAAGCGCTGTTTAAAACCATCTTTACCGAATCGCCCATGGGCATCTGCCTGGTCGACGCGAGAACAGGGCGGTTCTTAAGCGCGAACCCGATGTTCACCAGGATCGTCGGCCGGTCTTTGGAAGAACTGACCGCCGCCGACTGGCCCAGCATCACACATTCCGACGATATAAAAGACCAGTCGGACAATCTGGCGCTGCTGAACGCCGGGAAGATAAAAGTCTTTCAGCTCGAAAAACGCTACCTCAAGCCCGGCGGCGCCGTGGTCTGGACAAGCCTGACCGCCGCGCCGCTGCCGGCGTTCGACAACGCCAATCCGCGCTATCTCGGCATGATAGAAGACATAAGCGCCGCCAAGGCCGCCGGCCAGGAAAGAACAAAACTTGAAGAACAGCTCCGCCAGTCGCAAAAGATGGAAACAGCCGGCAGGCTGGCCGGCGGGATCGCCCATGATTTCAATAACATCCTGGCCGCGATCTTAGCCTATAGCGAATTCCTCCTTAAAAGTCTGGCTCCGGACGATCCCCGGCACCAGGACGCGGAAGAAATAAACAAAGCGGGGCTGCGCGCCGCCGCGTTAACGCGCCAGCTCCTGGCCTTCAGTCGCAAGCAGGTGCTTCAGCCTAAAGTACTGGACGTAAATCCGGTCATTCTGGACATAAAGACAATGCTTAAGCAGCTCATCGGCGGGAATATAAAGCTGACCGCCGTCACAAGCGCGGCGCCCGCGCTTATAAAAGCGGACCAGGGCTACCTCGAACAGGTGCTTTTGAATCTCTGTATCAATGCTCGCGACGCCATGCCGAAAGGCGGCAAGATCACTATTGAAGCTTCCGTCGTCCACATGGAGAAAGCGTATCTCCACCACAACGGCACCCTTGAGCCGGGCGACTATGTAATGCTGTCGGTCAGCGACACGGGCTGCGGCATGAGCGCCGAGATCCAATCCCACCTTTTCGAGCCGTTCTTTACCACAAAACCGCGCGACCAGGGAACGGGCCTCGGGCTTTCCACGGTCCACGGAATTATAAAACAAAGCGGCGGCTCAATAGTCGTCCACAGCGAAGAGGGACACGGCACGGTCTTCAAGATCTATTTTCCGCAGGCCACGGGCGAGGCGGCAATAATCGAACAGCCCGCGGTCCTTAAAAAGCTGGCCACCGGGAGCAGAACCGTTCTGGTGGTCGAGGATGATCTCCAGATGCGGACGCTCGTGCGCCGCACCCTCGCGCAGGACGGCCACGTTGTTCTTGAAGCCGCCAGCGCCGAGGAAGCCCTGGCGGTCTGCAAACGGCATAAGGGCCCCGTCCACCTCGTCCTGACTGATATGGTGCTGCCAAAAAAGAACGGTCTGGAACTGGCCGCGGACCTGGAAGCCCTGCACCACGGCATAAAACTTATTTTCATGTCGGGCTATACGGATCATGCCGCCCTGGCGCAAGGCATACTGGATCCGGACGAAAGTTTTATCCAGAAACCTTTCACACTGGACGCGCTTATCCGCAAGGTGCGCGA
>CAZJUL010000228.1:0-2761 GCA_964549095.1 uncultured Elusimicrobiaceae bacterium | reverse complement strand
CCCCCGCCAAATACCGCTTCTTATAAGTTGATTGGCGTCATGGGTTTTGTGGCCCACACCCGCGTGGGCCATCCGCCTCTGTCGGTCGAGTGTAACTTATGTTACACTCATAAAGTAGCCGGGGGGCTATGCGCGGGTGAGGGCATCAGGCGGGGTAAGGGGAAAATACGATGCCTAGAAATATCCTTGTGGCCGACGACGACGAGGCTATGCTCGACGTTTATACGCGCCTGTTTACCGGAACAGGCTATTTAATCTCAAAGACTTCCAGTTTTGCTGAAGCCGCGCGGCTCATAAATTCCAAGAACTACGACCTGCTGATAACGGACCTGATGCTCGGGGACGGGCTGGGCACGGACCTGATAAAGATCTTCGAGAGAAAACAGGCCGGCGCCAAAAGCCTGCTTGTGTCCGGCTCGGTCGCTATACTCCCCCCGGAACAGGTCCCGGACGTATATTTTGAAAAGCCTTTTAAAGTGGAAGTTTTCCTGGCCGCAGTAACCAAAGCCCTGACGTAAGCACGTGCTGCTTAAAACTTTATAAGAAACAGGTGGCATTATAAAAATACTGCTGGTTGAAGATAACGAAATGACGCGGCACGTCATAAAATCCCTACTGCAGAAGCTCGGGCATGAAATCGTGGGCGAAGCCGAAGATGGAGAGAAAGCGCTCCGGCATTTTACCAGGTTAAAACCGGACGTGGTTTTCCTCGACCTTCTCCTGCCCGGAAGATCCGGCCTGGAAGTGCTGGCGGACCTTCGGCGCGTAGACCCGCGGACGCGGGTTGTGGTCATAACGGCCGTTGACCAGGCAGAGATAGACCGCCAGCTTTCCGGCAAGGGCATTCACGCCATCTTGCGCAAGCCCTTTTCCTTTGGGGATTTTAAAACACTCATGGCAAGCCTAACCTGACACGCCAGCCGGCGCCGGCTCTTTAAATATCCGCATATCCGGCAGCATCTCGCCGCGCCCCTGAACTTTCCCTGTTTAAGAATATAAAGACCCCTCTCGCCAAAGGCTCAAAAAGCTGCCCTGGGGAACCAGGCGCTGGATTCTACGCGGCATTTAGCACACTGAACAAACTGTATTTACAGCAAAAGCCCCTTATTCTACCAGCATATTTTCAAAACAATTAAGCCGGGGGACTCTTTTAAATATCCGTATATATAGATATACGGATATCCCCCATTCTGTGGTGTCTTGTTCGTCTTCCCTATACCAATATCCGGCCCACTCACCTATTGTGCCTATCCCTTGACAACAACCTGTATATACAGTATACTTACAATGTAGTACCTAGGAGGCATTATGACCAAACATTTAACCCCGCATGGCAACAGCGCGGCCCTGATAATAGATAAACCCATTCTCGCGCTGCTGAACATCAGCATGACTACGCCCTTGGAAATATCCACGGACGGGCGCAGCCTTGTTATCTCCCCCTCCATCGAAAAGTCCCGGCAGAAGAAATTCTCCGCAGCTATGGCCAGTGTAAATACCCTCCACGGAAAAACACTCCGTAAGCTCGCAAAATAATGGGGCCGCTATTCCTTACATTGGCAGAGGTCATTGATATTCACAATGACCAGATCAGACGCTATGGCGGCGATACCAGGGCGCGGGACTTGGGCTTACTAGAATCGGCTATTTCAGTTCCGCAGTCCGGTTTTGGCGGGCAGCTCCTGCACGCTTCTCTTTTTGAGATGGCAGCCGCCTATGCGTTCCATATCTCGGAGAATCAACCCTTTGTTGACGGCAACAAACGCACGGCCCTGGCCGCGGCGCTGATCTTCCTGGAAATGAACGGGGTTTCCATCACAGATCCGAAAGACAGGCTTTATGACGCCATGATAAAGCTCGCGACACACAAACTTGGAAAAAAAACGCTGGCAGCGCTCCTGGCCGAGCTGGCAAAAGCGGATTAACCTGGCGCTGGCTGTAATATAGCGGATATCTGTATACATGGATATATAGATATCCCCCCGCCCGGCGGCCGCGCCCTGTTCGCCTTCCATCTATAAAAGCGAACTTTCAGCTTTCCTTAAATACCTTTCCCATAGGAAGCCCTGATATAAATTTACGCCCATAGTTCGCCTTTTTAGTAAAATACGAACTATGTATCAATACAAAAGAGAGCCTTTAACAAGCGAACATGCCGACCAGCTCGCCAATGCCTGCCGCACAGGAATTGAGAAAGTCATAATCTTCACGCTCCTGGACACCGGCTTGCGCGTTTCAGAACTGGCAACCCTGGCTAAAGAAAACATGCTTTGGCAAGACCGCCGCCTCCGGGTCTACGGCAAAGGCGGGCCTTTCGGTAAAAAATCAAAACGCAGGATTGTGCCGCTAACTGAAAGGGCCTTCACTGTCCTATCTCATTATTTTTCCCTAAACGATAGTATTGATTACAGCGTTAGAGGAATTCAGAAAATCGTTAAGCGCGTTTCCGACCGCGCTGGCATTACTCAAAAGAATTCCCCCCACGTCCTGCGCCACACCTTCGCGGCCGCCTGCGTAAAGAAAGGCCTAAGCACCCGCTACCTCCAGATGTTCCTTGGGCACGACCACCTGGCAACTACGGAGATATATTTAAATGTCTCCCCGGAAGACGCCTGCGCGGAATTTAAGAAACGTTTTTAACTATGGCGCACAGTCTTCTTGACAGCAGCCGCGGATATCCGGTATATTTAGATATCCGCATATCTGGATATACAGTGTTATTTTAAGGGGGCCACTTGATAATCGCGATCTCAAACCACAA
>CAZJUL010000227.1:4007-5030 GCA_964549095.1 uncultured Elusimicrobiaceae bacterium | reverse complement strand
GGCGCCTGCTACGGCCCCAAGATAGACCTGCGCGTGAAGGACGCCATCGGCCGCGAGTGGCAGATGAGCACCATCCAGTTCGACTTCAACGAACCGGAGCGCTTCGGGATGGAATATACCGGCTCCGACGGGCACAGGCACAGGCCTTATATGGTGCACCGCGCCCTGCTCGGCTCCCTGGAACGGTTCTTCGGCATACTGATAGAGCATTTCGCCGGGCATTTCCCGCTGTGGCTGTCCCCCGTGCAGGCGAAGGTGCTGAACATCACCTCCACGGAGGAGGACTACGCGGTGCAGGTGGCGGACAAACTGAAGGCCGCCGGCCTGCGCGTCGCCATAGACCTCCGCTCCGACACCATCTCGGGCAAGGTCAGGGACGCCTCCCTGGAGAGGATACCCTACCTGTTCATCCTGGGCAAAAAAGAGAAAGAAGCCGGCACGGTCTCGCTGCGCGTGACCGGCGGGAAGAACATTTTCGGCCTGAACCTCGACGAAGTGATAGCGAACCTGAAAAAAGAGGCCGCCGAAAGACAGCTGAAAGCTTCCTATACTTAAAATGACCTTCACCTTCAGGCGTTCGGCCAAAAGGCTCCTGATCTCGTCGCTCTGCCTCCCGCTCTTCGCCGCCGCGGCTTATTGCCAACAGTCGGCGCTGAGCGAGGACGAGGCCCTTTTCCAGGATATCTCCCGGATCTACATCTCCTCCGCCAGCCGCGACGCCGCTATAGACGCCCTGGATAAATTCATCAGGACCTACCCCTTAAGCCCCCGCGCGGCCGACGCGCAGTTCATGAAAGGCGATGCCCTGATGGCGAAAGGCCTTGAGCTGAAGCAGGCCGCGCCCCCGGCGAAGAAACCCGCCGCACCCGGCGCCTCCTTCCCCGGTTCGGCCGAGCTGAACGGCGCCGTGAAGGTCTACCAGGAAGTGATAGCCGCCTATAAGCAGTCCGGCCTGGAAGCCAGCGCCCAGTACCGCGTCGGCGAGGCGTTCTACAACCTGGGCGACTGGCAGCGCGCCATAAA
>CAZJUL010000227.1:0-3997 GCA_964549095.1 uncultured Elusimicrobiaceae bacterium | reverse complement strand
GCGCGCGTAGCGGAAAAATATCCCGCCAGCTACGCCGTGCCGGAAAGCCTGCTCGGCATAATCTACGCCGACATCGCCCTGGACAATTTTTCCGCCGCCCGCCCGCGCGTGTCGCGGCTGGAGGCGGACTATCCGCCCTACACTGAGGACCCAGGGACGGTATTCGCCAAGGCCGTGCTGGCGCTGGACGCGAAGAATTATCCTGACAGCCAGAAGTTCTTCTCCCTGCTGGACGCGCCGGAGGCCCGGTTCTTCCTGGGCAAGACCTATATCTACCAGGGGAAAAGCTACATTGCGGCCGGCGTCTTTGAAGCGCTGCTCAAGGATTACCCCGCCACGCCGCTAAAAGAAGAGGTGGAATTCCTCACCGCGGATTCCTTCTTTTACGCGCGCGATTACGACGGCGCCGTGGTGAAGTACCAGGATTTCCTCAGGAACCACCCGGAGTCTAAGCTCAGGACCGCGGCGGTCTTCCGCGTAGGTGCGTCCCTGTTCGGGAAAAGGGATTATCCCGGCGCGCAGGCTAATTTCCAGAATATCCTCGACAAGGACCCCAAGGACGCTTTCGCCCCGCTGGCCCAGTATTTCATAGCCGAAGCCTACCTTTCCGACAAGAAGACGCAGAACGCCGTGCTCGCCTTTACCAAAGTTATCGACGCCTACCCGGATTCTTCCGTGGTGCCGTCCGCCCGCTACAAGCTGGGCTGGTGCCAGTACCTAATGAAGGATCACCAGCAGGCCGCCCGCGCGCTGGAGAAATTCCCGGTGCAGCATCCCGGCCACGCGCTGGCCCAGAACGCCCTGCACCTGGCCGGCGGCGCCTGGCTGGCGCTGGGAAAGACCGCGGAAGCCGTCCGCGCCTTCCAGGCGGCCCTGGACCTGGCCCCCGCTACGGAGATCGCCGAGGCCTCGCTCTACATGATGCTGAAAACGGAATACGAAAGCGGGAAGTACAACAGCATCCTCACCTCCTACCAGTTCATGTTCAAATCCCTGCCGCCGGCGGCCTCTAAATGGCGGGCCCTGAGCCTCTTGTACGTGGCCGAGGCCTACCTGTCCCAGAATTTTACCGACGAAGCGCGCAAAATATTCACCGACATAACAGCCGCTTATCCCAACGACATCGCCGCCGTTTACGCGCAGGAGGGACTGGCCTGGAGCCACGCCCTGGCCGGCGATACGGCGGCGGCGGTGAAAGCGGCGGAGAAGCTTAAGTCGCTGGAGGCCGGCTTCCCCGGCCTGGAAACCCCGGGCGGCGCCAGCGCCATGGCCGTAGCCGACAGCTGGTTCAACCGCAAAGAGTTCGAGCCCGCCTACCAGCTGTATGAAAAATTCGCCGCCGAGAACCCGAAAAGCCCTTACGCCGCGGCGGCGCTTTACCGGGCCGGGCTGGCGCTTTACCGCCTGCGGTATTACAGCCAGGCCGTGGAGCTCTGGACCAAACTTTCGGCCAACTATCCCTCCGCCCCCGAAACGGAGCCGGCCGACCTCCAGGGCGCCGACACCTGGTTCAGGGCGCAGAAATATGCCGAGGCCCTCGGCGCGTATAACGCCATAATCGCCAAGTATCCCGGCAACGCCCAGCTGCCTCTGGCGCGCCTGCGCCTGGCGCAGATACATTACAACCTTAACCAGGATGCCAAAGCGCTGGAGCAGGTGAAGGCCGTGGTAAAGGATTTTCCCGGAGCCCCGGAAGCTTTTGAAGCCCTGGACCTGGCGGAAGTGCTGTTCGACCGCAACAGCGCGCTGGATTTCAAGGCCTTCCTGCTGGACCTCGCTGCCGCAAAGCCGCGCAACAAGGCCGCCGGCGAGGCGCTGTTCCGCCTGGGCAGGCGGCAGTTCGAGCGCAAGGCGGCGGCGGAGAACCTGGAGGACTTCAGCGTGCAGTACATAGACCACGCCTCCATCAAGGACGCGCAGTTCTACCTCGGGGAGGCGGAATTCCAGAAGGGGGATATGCGCAACGCCTCGCGGGTGTTCGGCCGCTTCGCGGACAATTACCCGTCGGCCAAGGAACACCCGCTCGCGCTGTTCCGGCTGGGCAACGCCACCTTCAACCTGAAGCGCTACAGGGGGGCCGTCACCGCTTACGCCAAACTGGCCGAACTGTACCCGGACAACGAATATGTTAAGCCGGCGCTGTTCAACCTGGCGCTGGCCTACAAGAACACCGGCGACGCCGATAAAGCGGAAGAAACCTACCGCAAATATTTCGCGCTGGCTGCCGGCTCGGCCGAAGGGCTGAACGCCCTGTGGGAGATCTTCAACCTGCGCAAGAACAAGGCCGACCCCGCCGCCGCCCTGGAACTGCTGACCGAGATCTATAACGCGGCGCAGGGAAAGGAAGACGCCCTGGAAGCCCTTTACCAGCTTGGCGCGGTAAGTCTGGAGAACAAGCAGACCGAAGAGGCCCGCGGCTACTGGGAAAAGCTGGCCCTCCAGAGGCCCGCCAACAGCGCCTGGCGCCTGCAGGGGCTGGTGAAGCTGGGCGAGCTGTACGAAGAAAGAAAAGATCACGGCGCGGCGGCGCAGGTGTACGAGGATATAGCCGCCAACGCCTCTACGCCGGAAGTGGCGAAAGCCGCCGCCGAGCGGGCCAAAAGCTTAAGGCGCCTGGCCCAGCCCCCGGCAGCGCCCGCCGGCAATTAACGATCCCCACCCCCTTTTAGAAAGGGGGCAAGAGGGGAAATTTGAAAAGTATGCGTGGGTGTGAAAAAGGAATTGCCCCCCTTTTAGTAAAGGGGGGAGAGGGGGGATTTGAATATTGTGCGCGCATACAATAAGAATCTGAAAACATGCTGCCGGCAGTTGCGGAAGAATATGACCGATGCGGAAAAGCTGCTTTGGTCAAAGTTGCGGGCAAAACAGCTTAAGAAGTGCCAGTTTTACCGGCAAAAGGTCATAGGTAATTATATCGTCGACTTTTATTGTCCTAAGGCGAACCTGGTAATAGAGCTTGATGGCGGGCAGCATTATACGGAAGAAGGCAGAGCTAACGATAAAACAAGGGACGAGTATATGTCGTCAGTGGGACTAAAAGTCTTGAGATTTTCAGATACAGAAGCCTTGACGGAAACGGAAGGTGTGCTGATGAAAATATGGGGGTACTTGTAAAAATCTCCCCCTGCCCCCTCTTTCCAAAAGAGGGGGAGTTAAACATCGTTCCCATCCCCCCCTTTAAGTAAAGGGGGGAGAGGGGGGATTTGAATAAATCTCCCAAGCCCCCTTTTAGAAAGGGGGAAAGGGGGATTCGATAAATCTGTAATCTGCTAAAGAGGAAAACAATGGGAAACATAAACTTTCTTGAGATGTTAAGAAGCAGCTTCACGCTGATCATACTGATATTCTGCTCGCTCCTTTCTTTTACCGTCGCTTTCGAGCGCTGGTGGTTCTTCAGGAAGGCGCGCAGCCAGAACGGCGACGCACTGCTGGACCAAACGGCCGGCCTCCTGAAAGAAGGCAAAGCGGACAAGGCGCTGGAGCAGGCTTCGAAGACCGATACGCCCGTCGCCCGGCTTTTAACCTACGCCCTGCGCCGCAGAGAAGTGGCCAAGAGCGACCTGGCCGAACTGCTGGCCACCAAGCGGCAGGAGGAAAAGCTCCGCTTCGAACGGTTCCTCGGAATACTCGGCACAATGGGCAATATCGCGCCTTTCATCGGCCTGTTCGGCACCGTTATCGGCATCATCAAGGCCTTCCGCGACCTGGCCCTCTCGGGCGTGGGCGGCCCGACGGTAGTGGCCAAGGGTATAGCCGAAGCGCTGGTCGCCACCGCGGCCGGCCTGGCCGTGGCCATACCCGCCGTGATCATTTTCAACTATTTCAATCGCCGGCTGAAAGTAATAATGAGCGAACTGGAGATCTTCTCCGCCCGGCTGATGATAATGCTCGGGAACAAGTAATTCCCCGTTCTGAATCCTGATCTCTATGGCTATCTCCACCAATAATTCCGACGACGGAATAACCGACATCAACCTCACGCCCCTGGTGGACGTGT
>CAZJUL010000226.1:4588-5058 GCA_964549095.1 uncultured Elusimicrobiaceae bacterium | reverse complement strand
CCAGGAAGCAGTCAGCCACCGCTTCTTCTTCGCCGCGGTGGGTGCTGGCCGCCGTCCAGACGGTTTTACCGGTCCAGGACAGTTTCTCCAGCACCGGCGTTATGGCGCCAAGCTTGTCCGCCCCAGAATCCACCGCGTCGTATTTCATAGTGCCGGTAACTGAGACTTTAGAAGCGTCCTTCAGCAGGGCGGCGTAGCGGGCGGCGTCCGCGTCGCCCTGGGCCAGCACTTTTTCCACGCCGGCGAAGATCCGGGCGGTCAGGGGGGACAGGAAGCGGTACAGTCCCAGCGTACGCGGCGAGAGACGCCCGTTGATGACGCAGATCCTGGTCCCGGCCGCCGCGGCGCAGACCAGCATATTGGGCCAGATCTCCGTTTCGGCTATGAGCAGGACGCGGGGCTTGGCCTTATTGATGAACCCTTTCATCAGCGGGTAGAGGTCCAGCGGGAGCAGGCGGGCGTGCGGGGTA
>CAZJUL010000226.1:1657-4578 GCA_964549095.1 uncultured Elusimicrobiaceae bacterium | reverse complement strand
CGGCCGCTTCCGCTGGAAGTGGTTATCAGGACCGGGACGGCCGGGTATTTTTCCTGGAGTGCCCTGACCAGCCTTGAGACGGCTTTCACTTCGCCCATGGACGCGGCGTGCAGCCAGACGGCTCCCTCAGGGACGTCGGGGCCGGATACCTCCAGGCGCTCGCCCAGCTCGGAGAAGAATTTTTTCAGCAGCCCGCGGCGCGGCGAAAAAAGGAAAAAGCCGAAATATCCCAGCGCCAGGACCGGGGTGAGCAGGTTGTAGATGATGAGCAGTAAGAGGCCCATAAAGTTAAGCGGCGCCCAGCAGCTCTTCGGCCTTAAGAACGGCCCCGTCCAGCATTTTTTCAAGCTCCAGCGCTTTGGCGTCCAGGTCGTCCTCTTTTGAGACGCTGAACGGCGCGGAATACGCTATAGCGCCCCTGCCGAACGGCAGCGGCACCTGGAAGCGGTCCCAGGAGCGCGCCAGCAGCTTGTGCGAAAGGGCGCCGCCTATGGCGATAATGGGCAGCCCGGTTTTCTGGGCCAGGAAAACCGCGCCTTTCTGCGCCTTGCGCGCCGGGCCTTTGGGGCCGTCGGGCGTCATCGCCAGCGAATACCCTTCCCGTGCGCACTGTATGAGCTGGATGAGTGAGCGCAGGGCGCCTTTATTGGTGGAGCCGCGGACCAGGTGATATCCCAGCCGCTCCAGCATGCAGGCCACGTATTCCCCGTCCTTGCTCTGGCTGGCCAGCGCGGCTATGCCGCGGCCGCGGTGGGAGTAGATAAGGAATACCTGCTGGCAATGCCAGAGGACATAGATGGCCCGCCCCGCGCCCGCGGCGCCGCCCTCCGGCGCCCGGGGAATAAACTCGCCGCTTAACCTGGTGGAAGTGGTCAGCTCCACAAGCTTCATATAGGCACAGCCTGCCAACGCCGCCAGGCGGTGGGCGAAGGTTGGCTGTGGCGTTGCGGTCATTTTTTGGCGGAGGCCGATCTTGTCTTTTTCCTGGAAACCCAGGGCAGGGCGAAAAGCAGGGAATATTTCGGTATGAGGGCCCCGTTCTCGAACCTGACGCCTATCTTGTCGGCCTGCAGCCTGGACAGGGCCGCGGCTATGGCCTCCGGTGGCGCGGGGGGCGCCGGGTCGTCGGTGTCCGGTTCGGGGCAGGCGAAAAGGTAAGCGGCCTGACCGGGCTCGAAGCCTTCCATCCCGCTTTCCTGCGCTATCAGTTCGGTTATCACTTTAAGGCCGGTATCGCCGAAAACCACCGCGGCCGTCTCGGCCAGGGCGAAATGCCCCTGGTCACGGATAGCCGCCAGCCTGTCCGCGAAGGGGGCGCCAAGGGTTATGAGCCCAAGGGTGAGCGAGCCCCCGGCGAAAGGCCCCGGGTCCTTGGCCAGCTGGTCTTCAGGCTCCACGAAATCGAAGACCGTAGCCGGCTCTATGAGAGCGGCTATCGAGGCGATGTATTCCTTGGCGTCTTCCTGGGCGGCCAGCCCCAGGGCGAAGAGGTCTATCTTGCGCTTTTTGGCCTTGCGCAGTATGTCGTAGCTGTAGATCGGTATCTTGAATTTTTTTATCTTACGCATACGCGTAGCCGGGGACATACCTCGCCGCGAGGTGTGTCCCCAATGTTTGATAA
This sequence comes from uncultured Elusimicrobiaceae bacterium, assembly GCA_964549095.1. Classification (GTDB taxonomy): domain Bacteria; phylum Elusimicrobiota; class Elusimicrobia; order Elusimicrobiales; family UBA9959; genus JAHJSU01. The sequence continues at coordinate 2,957 of CAZJUL010000226.1, read as the reverse complement.
CTCCAGCCTTCAGCCTATTTGCGCTTCTTCTCCCACTGGTAGACCAGCGGCGTGGCTATGGCGATGGTGGAATAGGTCCCGATCATGCTGCCCACCAGCATGGCGAAGGCGAAGTTGTTTATCACGTCGCCGCCGAACAGGAAGAGTATCAGCACCACGGAAAGGACCGTCAGGTTGGTTATGAGGGTCCGGGAGAGCGTTTCGTTGACGCTGGTATTGACCAGGTCGCCCAGGAGCATCTTCGGGAACTTCTTCAGGTTCTCGCGCATCCGGTCGAAGATGACTATGGTGTCGTTGATGGAATAGCCGGCTATGGTCAGCAGCGCCGCCACCACCACCAGGTCCACTTCGCGGTCCGTAAGGGACATCGCGCCGTAGGTGATGAACACGTCGTGCAGCAGGGCTATAACGCCCGCCGCGCCCCAGACGGGGTTGGCGAAGCGGAACGCCACGTAGACTATGATGCCGAACAGCGACAGGATGATGGCGAACAGCGCCTTTTTGCTGAGGTCCCTGCCCACCACCGGCCCGACATAGTCCCGCTTTTCTTCTATGAAGGAGTTGCCGGCGAGGTTGGCCTTGAGGCCCGCTATCAGCTTATCGGCTATCTCGTTCACGTGCTCCTGCTTGCCTTTCACCTTGAAGGCGTAGGCGTTGCGGCGGGTGAAGGTCTGTATGCTGGCATCGGTGCCCGAAGCCTTCACGACCTGCCGCACTTCGGCGATGGTTATCGGCTTTTCGAATTTCAGCTGGAGCAGCGTGCCGCCGGTGAAGTCGAGGCCCAGGTTGGCGCCTTTCACGGCCAGCGAGATCACGCCCGCGGCTATCAGCAGGGCTGAGATGCCGAAGAAGATATGGCGCTTGGCTATGAAGTTGATGTTGGTCTTTCCGATGAGGATCATCATATGCTGAGCTCCTTGGGATTCGAAGTAAGCCAGAATTCATATATGGCCCTGGTGATGAACACCGAGGTGAACATACCTATCAGCAGGCCGATGGTCAGCGTCACGGCGAAGCCCTTCACTGGGCCGGAGCCGAACTGGAACAGGAAGATGGCCGCTATCCAGGTGGTCACGTTGGAGTCCAGGATGGCGGTCCAGGCCTTGTCGTAGGAGGTGGGGATGACCATCTGCAGGGGCTTGGCCAGCGCCAGCTCCTCGCGCATCCTTTCCAGGATAAGCACGTTGGCGTCGATGGCCATGGCCAGCGAGAGTATCATGCCGGCTATGCCGGGCAGCGTCAGGGTGGCCGAGAAATAGCTCATCGCGGCTATCAGCAGGACGAAGTTCAGGCCCAGCGC
>CAZJUL010000226.1:993-1647 GCA_964549095.1 uncultured Elusimicrobiaceae bacterium | reverse complement strand
CGGCTACGAAACCGCCGGCCTTGTAATACACTATCATGAAAAGCACTACCGCCAGGAAGCCGATGATGGAGGCGGTGAGGCCTTTCTTGATGGAGTCTTCGCCCAGGTCCGGGCCGACGACCCTCTTTTCTATGATCTTGACAGGGGCGGGCAGGGCGCCCGCGCGCAGGACTATGGCCAGGTTGCGGGCCTCTTCCAGCGTGAAAGAGCCCTCTATGACGCCCGAGCCGCCGCCTATCCGTGACTTGATGACCGGGGCGGAATGGACCACGTCGTCCAGCACGATGGCCAGGAAATTGCCGACATTGGCCCCGGTGAAGTTCTCGAAGAGCTTGCCGCCCTCTTTGTCGAAAGTGAAGGCGATGTTGGGCATGCCGAACTGGCTGTCGGTATCCACCCTGGCGTTCTCGAGATGGGCGCCGGTGACGGGGACGGTGGATTCCAGGACGTAGTACTTAACCTGGATGCTGTCCTCTTCGCTGGCGGCCCTGAACAGCTGCGTGCCCTTCGGCATCAGCTTGGCGATCTCGGGATTGAGGGTGCCATCCTTCGCGAAGGGGGATTCTTTCAGCTCGGCCACCTTAGACAGCACCTTTTCGGCTTCCTGGCCGGTCTTGACCAGGCGGAATTCGAGGAGCGCGGTCTTGCCGATAA
>CAZJUL010000226.1:0-983 GCA_964549095.1 uncultured Elusimicrobiaceae bacterium | reverse complement strand
GTTCTCCGCCTCTTCGGTGTTGGAGATGCCGGGCAGGTCCACCGAGATCCAGCGGTCGCCCTGCCGGGAGATGGGGGTTTCGCCCACGCCGTACTGGTCGATGCGGTTGCGGATGATCTCTATGGCGCGCGCCATGGCGTCGGAGATCTTTTCCTTTTTAGGCAGCTTCTCCACGTCCAGCTCGAGCAGCATGTGGGTGCCGCCGCGCAGGTCCAGGCCCAGGTTCAGGAGCTTCTTGGGGCGCATCTTTATGGCCTCCAGCTTTTCCCGCTCGTCCGCCGTCTTGGTGTACCACTCCACGGTGGGGTAAAGCAGCCAGACGGAAAGTATAAGCAGGCCCAGGATAGTACCCATTTTCCAGTGTAATGTCTTCATAAATCTCCTCGGTTGTATTTGGGGACGGCTATTTCGGGTTGACCAGGCCGGCTATGCCCGACCTCAGCACGGTCACCTTCACGCCCTTCGCTATTTCCACTTCCAGCTCTTCGTCCCTTGCGGCGATTATCAGCCCGACTATGCCGCCGTTCGTGAGCACCTTGTCGCCCGCTTTAAGGTTCTTGAGCATGGCGGCCCGTTCCTTCATCTGCTTCTGCTGCGGGCGTATGAGCAGGAAGTAGAAAATGCCCATTATTATTATCAGCGGCACCAACTGCATGAAAGCGTTCTGGTTCATCTCGGCTCCTTAAGGTTAACCTAAGTCGTCATATATTCTAACAAATTATAATTATAAACTTAAATGCCGGAGTGCCAGGCATTGGGGACACACCTTGCAGCAAGGTGTGTCCCCGCAATCTCAGTCTCTTTTGGGGCGGGGGGTATCGCGGAAATACGCGTCGTCGAAGGCTTTCTTTTTGGCGGCGAAATCCCCGTTCTTAATGGCTTCGCGCATTATCTTTGTCTGCCTTATAAGGAAGCGGAGGTTGTGTATGGACAGCAGGCGGCTCACCAGCAGCTCTTTGGCCTTGAAAAGGTGGGACAGGTAC
>CAZJUL010000225.1:1402-5069 GCA_964549095.1 uncultured Elusimicrobiaceae bacterium | reverse complement strand
AATTGAACCACATGATCCACCGCTTGTGCGGGCCCCCGTCAATTCCTTTGAGTTTTAACCTTGCGGCCGTACTCCCCAGGCGGTAGACTTAATGCGTTAGCGTCGGCACGGGAGGGGTCGATACCTCCCACACCTGGTCTACATCGTTTACAGCTAGGACTACCAGGGTATCTAATCCTGTTTGCTCCCCTAGCTTTCGTGTCTCAGCGTCAGTAACGGCCCAGAGATCTGCCTTCGCCTTTGGCGTTCTTCCAGATATCTACGCATTTCACCGCTACACCTGGAATTCCAGTTTCCTCTACCGAATTCAAGAAAGCCAGTATTCGCCGACATTTCACAGTTGAGCTCTGAGATTTAACAGCGAACTTAACCTCCCGCCTACACGCGCTTTACGCCTAGTAATTCCGAGTAACGCTCGCCACCTACGTATTACCGCGGCTGCTGGCACGTAGTTAGCCGTGGCTTATTCGCAGAGTACCGTCAGAAGCTTGCGCTCTTTCGTCCCCTGCAAAAGGAGTTTACAACCCGAAGGCCTTCGTCCTCCACGCGGCGTCGCTGGATCAGGCTTTCGCCCATTGTCCAAAATTCCCCACTGCTGCCTCCCGTAGGAGTAGGGCCCGTGTCTCAGTGCCCTTGTGGCCGGTCATCCTTTTAGATCGGCTACCCGTCATTGCCTTGGTGGTCCGTTACACCGCCAACTAGCTGATAGGCCGCAAACCCCTCCTCAATCGACCCTTGCGGGCCTTTCATCCAATTCCAATGCTGAAATCGGATTATACGGGGTATTAGTCCGACTTTCGTCAGGTTATCCCCCTTTTGAGGGCAGGTTGTTTACGTGTTACTCACCCGTCTGCCACTAAGCGCCCGATATTCTGGTACGCTCCGTTCGACTTGCATGTGTTAGGCACGCCGCCAGCGTTAACTCTGAGCCAGGATCAAACTCTCCATTAAAATCCGTTAACAGCTTACAGCAAACTTCTGCCGCTTACTATTAGCAGTTCACGGAGCGTTCTCTTTAGCTCTTTTTTTTGCTTGTTAGTGCAAAGTTTCACACCCAATCTTTTTATTGATTAATCATCCCCCTCCCTAACTTCCGGAGGGTTCAGGGTGCCCATTCATACATAATTATTTTTAGAGAACAAACCCTTCCCTGCTTATCTTTAGCGCATCACAGGTCGGGTACTTTTGGCCGCCGCGGCTTTTATTCGCGGCTGTAAGATAATGTTATCAAATGTTGCCGGAGCTTGTCAACTGCTATTTTTCTCGTCGGAGAAACTGCTGTTGGTGCTGCGGAACTTCTCGGTTCGCTTCGTTAAGGCCGCCCGCTTCGGTGCTTCCCCGGGCGCTCAACTTCTTCGGCAACATGATTATTGTAGCAAATTTAAAACGCGTGTCAAATGTTTTTTTCGGCCCCGCGCGGGTGTTTTTTTAGCGCCGGTTTTGGCCCGGTCCGCTGGTTCCGCGCGGCCCGTTTCGCGGCCCCCTGAAGACCCGGTTGCCGGACTAAGGATATCACCTCTTTCCGGACTGGAAGGGTCCCATCCCCCTCCAGGTCCTCACAGCCCCCCCATCGTTTGAGGTATATATAATTATTTTTGCGAAGATATATAGTAATATTCTCAAACTGCAAATAGTTCCCGAAATTACCATATTTTCACGCAAAACCCAAAAAAACAGCTAAAACCGGCATATTAGCCCATAGTACACTGAAATGGAGCGGGTGACGGCAGGGTTTGGCTATAGGGGCATCCGGACCCCGACCTGGTCTAGCATAGGAGGGGGAGGATAAGGGCGGCCGCGCTGGCCGACCCGGCCCCGGAAGACAAACCCTGACGGCAGGTCCCGCGAACCCCAGTCTGAATAAACTCGAAAATAAGCTATAATTTGCGATATCGCTTGAGGTATCAAGCATTGGGGACACACCTCGCGGCGAGGTATGTCCCCGACCTAAAGGAGCCAATGATGAGTATCCATCACAACCAGCCCAAAGGCCTATTCCTCTTGTTTTTCGTGGAAATGTGGGAACGCTTCTCCTATTACGGCATGCGGGCGCTCCTTGTTCTTTACATGATCGACTACCTTTCCTTCTCCACCGAGAAATCCGCACAGATATACGGCTGGTACACCGGCATGGTATACCTGACGCCGCTCCTGGGCGGCTATATCGCGGACCGGTACATGGGCCAGCGCAAGGCCATAGTGGTGGGCGGCACCCTGATGGCGCTGGGACATTTCGCCATGGCCTTCCCCTCTATGCCTTTCTTCTTCGGGGCAATGATACTGCTTATCATGGGCAATGGCTTCTTCAAGCCCAACATCTCCACCGTGGTCGGCTCGCTCTACGAGGAGAACGACCCGCGCCGGGACGGCGGCTTTACGATATTTTATATGGGCATCAACCTGGGCGCCATGTTCTCGCCGCTGGTATGCAGCACGCTGGGGGAAAAAATAGGATGGCACTGGGGCTTCGGCGCGGCGGGCGTCGGTATGGTCATAGGCCTGGCTATGTACCTGTCGGGACAGAAAGCCCTGCTGGGCAACAAAGGGCTGGCTCCCGCCGTTACCGACGGGAAACCGCATATACCGATAACGCTTATCGGCATAGTACTGAGCTTCCTTATCGCAAGCGCCCTCCAGTTCAACGGCTACGACATAAAGGGCATGATCCCCAACTGGATCTACGGCCTTGCGGCTGTCCTGGTCGGGATAGGCCTGGTCTACGCCTACGCCTCCAAACCGGCCAAGTCCAACCTCACCCAGGTGGAGAAACAGCGGCTGGCCGTGATATTCATAATGGTGTTCTTCTCCATCTTCTTCTGGTCCGCATTCGAACAGGCCGGCAGCTCGCTGACGCTGTTCGCCAAGAACGAAACCAACCGCATGATCAGCCTGTTCGGCTGGAACTGGGAGATGCCCGCCGGCTATTTCCAGTCGCTGAACCCGTTCTTCATAGTACTGCTCGCCCCGTTCTTCTCCAATATGTGGGTGCGCATGGGAGAAACGGGCAAAGAACCCTCCAGCCCCGTAAAATTCGTGTGGGCGCTCGGCCTGCTGGCCGTCGGTTTCGTGGTGATGATAGCGGCTGCGGCGGCCTATCAGCAGAGCGGCCCGGTCAGCATGCTGTGGCTGGTGGCGGCCTATTTCTTCCACACGCTGGGCGAGCTGTGCCTGTCCCCGGTCGGCCTTTCCCTCGTGACCAAGCTGGCCCCGGTGCAATTCGGCTCGCTGATGATGGGCGTCTGGTTCCTGTCCAGCGTCGCGGCCGGTTTCGTGGGCGGCTTCTTCGCCGGCAACTACGACGCTATGAGCCACACCACTTTCTACATGATCCCGACGGCCACGGCGCTCGGCGCGGGAGCGCTGCTGCTCCTGCTGACCCCGAAGATCCGCAAGTGGATGCACGGGATACATTAGCGGACAAGACGGGAATACGCGGAAAACAAAGCACGGCGGCCGCGAAAGCGAAACATCCGGGACCTTTCCCGGATGTTTCATTTTCCGCCGGAAGCAAAGCGGAAGCGCGGCGGGTTATTTGCGTTTTTTGGACGGAGCTTTCAGCTGCTGGGGAGGACCGTTAAGCGCTTCTTTGGCCGGCGCGTTGACAGGGGCCATACTCCCGTCGGCAGGGTTGAATTCGAAAACATATTCCGACTGAATTGCGCGGCCG
>CAZJUL010000225.1:0-1392 GCA_964549095.1 uncultured Elusimicrobiaceae bacterium | reverse complement strand
CACCGTCCAGCGGGACCGCGTCCCAGGAATTCACCAGTTTGGAAACGGTGGAGCCCAAAGCCAGGTTGGTCTCCTCTACGGAGGACCTGGCCGCCTCTTCAAGGTAAACCCCCAGCGGGCGGCCGTCGTAAGCGCGCGCGGTCTTCGCCCGGCCCGTTATCTCTTTAGCCGCCTTCTTTTCCTGTTCGCGCTTCCAGTACTCGTACCTGGATCTCATCTCGGTCAGCTTGGTAGCCGCGGCTTTGCCGTTCTTGGAAGTGGGATCGGCGGTTATGGAAGCGTTGCAGGCGTCCCACGCCCCCGGGATGTCCCCCTGGACATCCAGCTGCACGCATTTAGCGTAATGCTCTTTGGCTTTATCCTGGCAGCCGCAGAAGGACAGCGCGATCACGGCGCAAACGGTTAATCGAAGGTACAAGATATACTCCCTGGCGTTATTAAGCATAAATTCCCCCTGAAAACCCAAGGCGCCGGTTTCCGTATCCGCCGCGCCCCCTATGGCATTATAATATTAATCGAAGACAAATGAAAATCGCGGTTTGCCGGGCCAAATGGCAATTGTGTATCATATCCGGAATGAAATTATCCCGCTTCCTCCTCGTCCCGCTGCTGCTGTTGAGCCCGCTACCCAAGGCCGCCGCGCAGGCCCTGCCCGACCTGAAAAGCCAGGCCTCCTGGGGAGAAAAAGAAAAGCAGGAATTCCTTAAACACCTGAAATCCAACCAGGAGCTGCCGTCGGGCCTGGTAAAGAACGTCCCGGCCTCGCCGGGCAGCCGCGCCGGTTCGCACAAGGCGCGCTACCTCTCCCTGAGCCCCCTGAGCGACGCCCTGATAGTGGTGGGCAGCGACGGCAAGCTGAACACGGGCGAGCCGAGTTTCGGGGCCAGGCTGGCCGCGGGCGGGCATCTTTTTTCGTGGATACGCTATTACGCCGGCGTGAAATACACCCGGCTCAAGCAGGAGAAGCTGGACGGCAGCCGCGCCAGGCTGACGCATTACGAGTTCCCGGCCGGCATAGAACTGGCGCTGATCCCGCTGGGCACCCCGCACACGCGCTACGTGGTGATGCGCGTCGGCCTTTCCGAGCATTATTTTTCCAGCTCGGCCAAGGGCTCCGATTTCCAGACCTCCGTGAAAGGCTGGCACCCGGCCTGGAACGCGGGGATCGGCTACGAATGGCAGGTGCCCGACACCCGCTGGCGGGTCAACATCCTGACGGAGGGCTACCGGTCCTTCGCCGGCGGCAAGACGCCGGAATTCTACGGCATAGGCCTTACCGCGGGCCTGGCCTACACTTTCTGATATGAACCCCAACCGCGCAAAGATCCTGGCCCTGGCCGCGCTGCTGTCCGCGCCGCTGCTGCCGCTGCCCGCGCAGGCCAAGACCATCGC
>CAZJUL010000224.1:1263-5086 GCA_964549095.1 uncultured Elusimicrobiaceae bacterium | reverse complement strand
GCCTGGTCACCATCATCCTGACCAGCATGTCCCTGGCCAAGGAGAAGGAGCTGGGGACGTTCGAGACCATCCTCTCGGCCCCGCTGCGGACCTGGGAGATCCTGCTGGGCAAGACCCTGCCCTATTTCCTCCTGGGCCTGGCCGACGCGGTCCTGGTCTTGGCCGCGGCGGTCATCATCTTCAGCGTGCCGGTCCGGGGGCCGCTGTGGATGCTGGCCCTGGCCTCGGTGGTCTTCGTCGCCGCCACGGTGGGGGTGGGGACCTTGGTCTCGACCATCGCGGCCAGCCAGCAGCAGGCCATGCTGGGCAGCTTCCTGTTCCTGTTCCCGGCCGTGCTCATGTCCGGGCTGATGTTCCCGATCGAGAACATGCCGCCGGCCATCCTGTGGGTGGCGCAGCTCAACCCGCTCAAGTACTTCGTGACGCTCATGCGCGACATCATGCTCAAGGGGGGCGACGGCCGGGTCTTCGCCACCAACCTGTCCGTGCTCGTCCTCATGGCCGCGGCCGTCGGCGCGGCGAGCTACCGCCGGTTCCGGCAAAGGCTCAACTAGCCGGAGCGGACAAGGTATAATCTAAGTCCGGAGAGTTGGCCGAGTGGTTTAAGGCGGCGGTCTTGAAAGCCTCTCCGCTTGCCGCGGGTCCCAAGCGACCGGGAGTGACCAACGTCGCTGCAAAGCGGACAAAAAGCGGACAGACTATGGGGGGCTGGCGGTTTGAGGCAGCGGCTGTCTCGGGCGGCGGTATTGTATTATGACCATGCTTTGATGGAGGCTTTCCCCATGTTTCCCGCCCGAGTGGTTCTTGGAGGTTTTTTACTGACAGCATTGCCTTGCCTTCGTCCCATCGCAATTGGAGCGGATGCCCCCAAAAAAATACAGGCCGCGGAATCAGTCCGGCGGCCCGTGCCCTTGGGCATATCGATCGGTGATTTCGAAGAAAGCATATCCGAATACTGCGATTTCGAGTCCACGGTCCCGATCCGCGCGGAATTCGACATCTACCCTGCGAAAGAAGAACGTCGCTATGAATGCACGAATGCGCCGCAGTTCGCCGTCAGCTCGGGAAGCAGAATGTATCAGTTTGAAATTCGCTTCAATTGGAGAACGGGTTCAAAACAGGGATATGACTTGGCGGAACTGATCAAGACAGGGCTTTCCGACGGATATGCGGCCGCAGAAAAGTCCCCGGCCAAAGCATTCGGCGACTATGTTTCCAATACGGGCAAGTCTGTCGGCAGCGCCCTTGAAAAATCCCCGGCAGAACATATCGACACGACATTCATGGATGTATCATTTGTTTGCTGGCTCGAGGGCGATTTCATCCATATCCTCACTTTACCGGCACAGAACCTGGAATCAATCAAGGCGCGGAGATCGCGTGTGATCCCGAGCAGGGAAGAGCTTTACAAGGCGGTAGATGCCGATGATCTGGCGAGCGTCAGACTTATACTGGACGAAAGCGATCGGAATGTAAATGCGGCCTATGACGAGAACGGCACCACCCCTCTCATGCTGGCCTGCCGGCACGGCAACGCGGATATGGCGCGGCTGCTCCTGGCCAAAGGGGCGGACGCGGCCGCGGTGGACGCCGGCGGCAGACCGGTGATGGAATACATCGGAAAGCGCTCCCAGGAAACGTCCAGGGCATTGCGGGCTCTTATCCTTGGAACGGCGGCCGAAAAAAAATTGCTCCTACCTTTAAGCTGGGAGGAGATCTCGGTGCCGGACCGCCATGATTTCACGGCTTCCGCTTCGTATCCGTCCATCCTGCCGGTGGAGAACCTGACGGACGGGAACCCCCGTACGGCCTGGGCCGGCAAAACAGGGGACGAGGTCTGGCTGTTCATCAACGGCGGAGCCTCATCCATGTCGATAATCAACGGCTACGGCAAGACCCCCGCGCTTTTTAAGGCTAACAACCGGGTGAAGCGGCTGGCGGTCTCCGTCTGGACAGCCGCGCACTTCGCCGGGTCCGTCTCGGAGATCTCCCGGATGTTCGATGTGGCGCGCCTTACCCCCGACCACGTGCTGGATCTGGAAGACAGCGGCGCCGAACAATCTTTTCCCCTTCCGTTCAACTGGGAGAGCATGCGCAAGTCGGGAGCTGAAGCGCTGGCGGGCCTGGTCAAAAGGAAAGACTTCAAAGACAGAGAACTGACATATTCCTATTTCGTGCTCCGCGCGGAGCCGCTGGAAGTTTACCGCGGGACAAAATACGACGATACTTGTATATCCGAATTGAAAGCGGGCGGAACCTGGCTGCACGAAGCCCGCCTCCACGGAGACTGGCTTGCGGTTTCCGGGTCGGACGCTCAGAGCATGACTTTCTCGGAACCGTGGAGCCGCCGGGCCTTTTCCTCTTATGCGGCCGGAAAACCTTTCCTGACCGGTACCTGGAGCATGGAGAATGGAGGATTACTGATCAAGGCCGGCGGCGGGACGAGGCGTTATGCGCTCGCTCTTGAAGAAGGGGATTCGCTGCTTAAATTAACGGGCGCAGACGGGAAGCTGGAAGTTTACAAGCGCAGATCGCGGTAGAAGGGATATCGCGGCCATAAGCCCCGGCTTAAGCACGGCGTCCTTCCGCGGACGCTTTATTCAAAAGGCTTCCATTTGCATTGTGCCTTCCAGCCTTCCCCGTTCTTCAGGTAGGCCCCGAACATCTCCGCGGCCGTTTTGGCCGGGACCGGCGCCTCGCCGGCGAAATGCCCGGAGGCGTCCTTATACTGCATATCCAGGCCTTTGGCGGTGTAGGCGGCCTGCATGAAACCGGAAGGACCGGTGAGAGTAAGGAAGAAGTTGTCGCTGCTGAGCGTGCCCAGCATTTTCCTCAGCTGGCCGTCGTCTGGGGCGTCGGTCGTGGTGCCGTCGGCCATTTCTACGGAGTAGCCGCCGGCGGCTTTGTCCGCGGCGGCAGGGGCCTGCTCCTCCTTCTCCGCGGTTTTGGGCTTCTTCTTGCCGAAACCGAATCCCAGCCCGCTGAGCTTTTCCTTGAGCATATCGCCCGGAAGAGGGCCGCCGGAGGCTTTTGCCCCGGCTTTCACTTCGGGCTCCTTCGTTTCATATGACAGGAATTTTTTCTTCGGCACGGTCGAAACGCCCATCTGCTTCCAGCCGTGTCCGGAATTAATAAGGCTCAGGGCTCTGAGAGCCTTCTTATCCTTGTCGTCGTAATAGGCGGAGGCCTGCAGACCCATTTCGTTCGTGAAATAACGGACCTCTCTCACTTTGCCGTCCCAGGATCCCAGGGCCTTCACATCCTTGTCCTCAAAGACAGTATCGTCCATGGCCGCCGCAATGAACGGGGCGGTGTGTTTCTTCACGCCTTCAAGGTCCTTGTCCTTATAGGCGGCAAGCACGTCCTTCGCCACTTCGGCCGCGGTCTGCGAAAATACCGGCGGCGCGAAAAGAATCGACATCAGAAATATGGCAAGCAGTTTCATTCTTCCCCCATGTCCTATCAGAGTCTTATCGGCAGTTTATCCTAATGGCCCGCCGCTTTACTTGCCCACCGCAATTGTCACGGTTGACCCCTTTTTTACTCTTGTATTGGCCGCCGGGGACTGTGAGCTGATGATCCCCGCCGACTTCCCGGTCTGCTCTATCTTGTACCCCTGTGCGGCCAGTATTTTTTGCGCGTCCGCCAGCCATTGCCCGACGACATTCGGCATGGGGACAAGGGCGGCCCGCTCCTCTGCTCGGGCCCGCGCCTGCGCCTCGGCCGCCGCAGCTTGAGCCGCCTTCTGCTTCGCCGCCGCTGCCGCCTGCAGCGCCGCAGCCGCTGCCTGCGCCGCCTGAACCTGGGCCTGTATCTGCGCCGG
>CAZJUL010000224.1:0-1253 GCA_964549095.1 uncultured Elusimicrobiaceae bacterium | reverse complement strand
GGTGGACATCGCCCCGGAGGGCGACGGCGGTGCGACGGCCTGCAGCATCTCGGGTTTCGATGGGACGGCTGGCGCGGAGGCGGGGGGGGCGCTCCCGCGCGTGGTCTTCACTATCTCCACCCGGCGGTTGAGCGCCCGGCCCTCCGCGGTCGAATCCGTCGCCAAGGGAGAAAGCGGACCCACTCCATGAGCCGACAGCATGCCGGGCGGGACGCCATGCTTCCCGACAAGGATGTCCAGCACGGACTTCGCTCGGTCCTGAGAAAGCTTCAGGTTGTCGGCGAAGATCCCTTCTCCGTCGGTGTGGCCGACCACGAAGAAGGCTCCCCCTCCAGCCTTCCTGAGAAAAGCCGCCAATTCCACCAGCGTGGCCTCGGATTCCGGCCGGACCTCATGCCTGCCGGAATCGAAGGCGATGCCGTAGAGCGCCAGACGCCCTTCGGAGCGCAGTTCTTCGTCTATGCGGGAAGCCGCAACGACCTTGGTCCCCAGGGCGGCCGCCTGGGCGACATCCACCCTGTATGCGGGATGGTTCCACCACCCGGAATTCGTGAAAACGGAGGCATACGTGTCCCCGGCGGGACCTTTCTTGCGGGCGGCGACATAGGCCTGGCTTTCCCAGGAGCCGTTGGTGATGGGCGCGGAATTGTCCCAGCCGGGGTTGTTGGCGAAAGGATTCAGGCCGTACCAAGCGCCTCTGAAATTCTCGCCGCAAGCCTTGCCTTCGCAGGCGAAGACGATCTCGTAGCCTTTCTCCTGGAAAAACTTCTTGTAGGCCGATAATATCTCGAAGGGCGTCTTTTTGGGAGCCGCATAAAGTATGGTCGACTTCTTTCCTTCCATAGAGGCCGCCTTGCCGATGGCGCCCTTCGATTCTGGACCGGTCACGAAATTATAGCGGCCGAAATCAACCGTTTCGTTGTGATGGACGGTGGTCGTTTCCAGCGGACCCACTAGCTGCTGGGCCCAATTCGACTCCGTCCCGGCAGACGCGGGGATCGCCGATGGCGGCAGCCAGAAAAACACGACCAGCAGAGCTGTCCGCCTTCCTGTCCCATTTGACCGCATATACGCTCCTCTATTCCAGTGAAGGAAACTGTACTATTTTGTTGGATCATGTCTCCATCCGGGCAGGGGGGCGTTCTCCCCCGACCCGCGCCGCTCCTGAAATCCATAACGCTATCAAGCTATAATCTATGTCTGGAGAGTTGGCCGAGTGGTTTAAGGCGGCGGTCTTGAAAACCGCTAAGGGT
>CAZJUL010000223.1:0-5108 GCA_964549095.1 uncultured Elusimicrobiaceae bacterium | reverse complement strand
ACGGCCCTGGGCTCCTGCCGGATGCCCTGCCCGTGGCAGGCCCGGCAGGAATCGTGGTAGGTGGTCCTGCCCGCGCGGGCGCTTTCCGGCGCCCGCACCTGTTCCGCGCCTATCACTTCCAGCACGTCCCTGACCGCGCGGGCGAAGGCCGCCGCCCGGGTCCGCCAGACCTCGTCGTCGGCGAAAAGCTGCTCGTAGGTCTTCATGAAGGCGACACAGGAGGAGCAGTCGCCTACGACGATGAAATCCCCGAAAGTTCCTTTGAGCTCCTCGAACTTCAGGATGTTCTTTTTGGCGAATTCCCGGGCTTCGGTGATGCGCCCGTAATTGTACGCGAGCAGGCCGCAGCAATGGTTGTCCGCGAAGACGCCTTCGCCGCGGTGCTTTTTAAGCAGCGAGACCGTGGCCAGGCCCACGTCGGGGAAAATGTAATTGGGCCCGCACGGCGCGAAGTAGACCCAGGAGGCGGCCTCCTTCCCTTCCGGTTTAAGGGAGGGGTCGTCGCCCAGGAGTTCGCGCAGGAACCTGAGCGGCGCGCTGTCCAGCGCGCCCTGCGCCCCCTTGAGCGCGGGCAGGCCCAGGAAATCGTAGAGGCCGAGCAGGCCGGCCAGCCGGGCCAGCCCGAGCCGCTTCATCAAAAAAGCCGCTTTCAGCCAGAACTCGAAAAAGGCGCGCCTGTTCAGCAGCAGGTCGACGGCCGCCCGCGCGGCGAAAGTCCTGCCGTAGCCGTGCGCGCTCCGCCTGCCCTCCAGCACCAGGTCGGGGGTGGGGACTTTAGCGTAGCAGACGGAAGTGCAGGCGCCGCAGAGCAGGCAGGTCCCGAACGCTTCCTTGGCGAGTTCCGGGCCGCCGGTCTTGCCCTCTATCAGCAGGCGCAGGAACTGGTTCCGGCCCCTGGCGGAGATAGTTTCGCGGCCGGTAAGAGAATAGGTGGGGCAGACAGTCTCGCAGTAGCCGCAGCGGTTGCATTGCGCGACGGCGTCGTAGACGCTCCGCTCGCCCAGGTCCGTGAGCAGGCACTTAAGGTGGAAGGGCTCCTGGGTGTGGTCGTAAAGTTCGTTTATCTCGTATTTACTCATAAGTTGCCGTAGATCCACGGGTTAAGCAGGTTGCCCGGGTCGAAGGCTTTTTTCAGGCGGAGATGGTATTCGTCCGGCGCGAAGTCCGCTTGCGTCAGGACGGGCGCGGGGGGGAGCCGGCCCGGCTTCAGCGCCGTCTTCAGCGTGACCGCGAGTATGACCGCGTAAGCGCCCAGCGAGCCGCACATCAGCTTTATCGCGTCGTAGCCGGCCACGTTCTTCACGTTCTTGCCGCCCAGCCTGACGACTGTGCCGTCGGCCAGGGCCAGGTCCATGCCAAGTAGCAGGTGGCGGATGCCGGGCCAGGCCTTGGAGGCTATGACGCCGCCGAGCGAGCCGTCCAGCTCCGGCATTGCCAGCTGGAAGCCTTCGGCTTTTAAGGCGATCTTCAGGTCGCGGACCGGCATCCCGGCCTGCGCTTTCACCGTGAAATTCTCGCGGTCCAGCTCCAGCAGCCGGTGCAGGTGCGACAGCTCCAGCGGCTTGGCGCCGCCCTGCACGGTATGCGGCTTCAGCCTGGTCTCCAGCCCGGTCACCGCGCTTTTTGTGCCGGCGGCCGCGCGCGCCGCAAGCGCGGCCAGCACGGCCCCGGCGCCTTCGCCCAGGAAAGCGTGGTCCGCAGCCCCGGCGTCCGCCCGACGGTCGGAAGCCATCGGGAGGATCTTGTCCGGGTTGGCCAGGTTTGACGGATCGAAAGCCTTCTTGATGCGGCCGAAAAAATCCAGCGTGGCGCGGTCGTACATCCAGTTCATGGCCACCCTTTTTTCCACGCCCACGCCGTGCTCGCCGGAAATGGTGCCGCCCAGCTTTATGCAGCTCTTCAGTATCTCGTAGCCGGCCTTGGCGACGCGCTTGCCTTCCTGCACGTCGCGCTCGTCGAAGACTATGTTCGGGTGCAGGTTGCCGTCGCCGGCGTGGAACAGCAGCCCGGCAGTGAGCTTGTATTCGGAAAGTATCTCCCGCGTGACCTTCAGCGCTTCGGGGAGCCTGGGCCGCGGCACCACGCCGTCCTCCACCAGCACGTTCGGGGCCAGCCGCGCCATTGCGGGGTAGGCGCCCTTCCTGGCCTGCCAGAGGGCCTCGCGCTCTTCGGCACCGGCGGCGGCCCTGAAATAGGCGGCGGACTCGCCCCGGCAGATATATTCTATGTCGCGCAGCTCCTGCGCTATCTTTTTGGCGTCGCCGCCGTCCAGCTCTATTATCAGGATGGCCTCGGTGCCGGCGGGATAATCGGTCTTTAAATTCTTCCTGGCGGCTTCCAGCGAGATCTTGTCCATTGCCTCCAGCGCCCTGGGCACTATCCCGGCGCCGATGATGCCGGTCACGGCCTTGATGGCGTTCTCTATGGAGGTGAAGGCGGCGACCGCCGTTTTAACCAGCTTCGGCTTTTCCAGTATCTTCAGCCAGGCCTTGGTCACTATGCCAAGCGTGCCTTCGGAGCCGATGATGACGCTCATCAGGTCCGGGCCGGGGTCGCCGTACGACCAGCGCTTCACCGCGCCTTCCGGGGTCACCACCTCCAGGCGCTCAATATTGTCGGCGGTCACGCCGTATTTCAGGCACAGCGGCCCGCCGGCGTTCTCGCCAATGTTGCCGCCTATGGTGCAGACTTTCTGGCTGGCCGGGTCAGGGGCGTAGAAGTAGCCGAACTTGTCCAGTTCCTGCTGCAGCCGGAGGTTGACCACGCCGGGCTCCACCAGCGCGACCTTGTTCGCGGTGTCTATCTGCAGGATCCTGTTCAGCGGCGTGAGGTTCAGGATGACGCCGCCCCTGAGGGGGATGGTGCCGCCGGAAAGGTTGGTCCCGGCCAGCCGCGGCACGTAGGGGATGCCGGCCGCGTACAGCAGTTTCACCGCGGGCGCTACCTGCTCCGTCGAAGTGAAGCGCGCCACCGCCTCCGGCTTGGCCCGCGCCAGCCCGGCGTCGTAGGAATACATCAGCAGCTCGGCGGCGTCGGTGAAGACGTTCTCCGGGCCCAGCAGCTCTTCGAAATCCTTCCTGACGGCGTCAAAGCGGCGTTTTGTGAACATAATGGAAAGGGTCTTAGGGTTTAAGGGTTTGAGGGTCTAAGGGGGCAGAAAAATCTTTTCCCTTAAACCCTTAACACCTTAGACCCTTAACCCCTGTTTCTGTGCCACCGGCCTCAACTTGGCGGTGAAATGCGGGAGAATGGCCTGCGCCTCCACCACGTCCAGGCCTTTTATCGCCCCGGGGTCCTTCGCCAGCTCTCCGAAAACCTCTATCACGTAGTCGATGTGGCTCTGCGTGTAGACGCGGCGCGGCATTGCCAGGCGCACCAGCTCCATCGGCGCCGCCTGGTAGACGCCGCGCTTGTCGCGTTTGCCGAACATCAGCGTCCCTATCTCCACCCCGCGTATGCCGCCTTCCAGGTAGAGCGCGCAGGCCAGCGCCTGCGCCGGGAAGTTCTGCGGCTTTATGTGCGGCAGGAATTTCTTGGCGTTGACGTAGACGCCGTGCCCGCCGGGCGGGTTGATGATCGGCACGCCGTGCCCCAGCAGCCCTTCGCCCAGGTAAGCGGCCGAGCGTATGCGGTACTGCAGGTAGCTTTCCTCCAGCACCTCGCGCAGGCCTATGGCTATGGCCTCCAGGTCGCGGCCGGCCAGGCCGCCGTAGGTGTTGAAACCTTCGGTCAGTATCAGCAGCTGGCGCGCCTTCGCGGACCAGTCGCGGTTGTTCATCGCCAGGAACCCGCCTATGTTGACCAGCGCGTCCTTCTTGGCGCTCATCCAGGCCCCGTCGGCCAGCTCGAACATCTCCTGGGCTATCTCGCGCACCGGGCACTGCGCGTAGCCCTTCTCGCGCAGCTTTATGAAATAGGCGTTCTCGGCGAAGCGGGCGCAGTCGAGGAACATCGGGATGCCGTGCTTCGTGCAGAGCTCGCGCACGGCCTTCAGGTTCTCCATCGAGACCGGCTGGCCGCCGAGCGAATTATTCGTGACGGTCATCACGGCTAGGGGGATGTTCTTGGCGCCCTTTTCCTTTATGAAGCGCTCCATCGCCGCCACATCGGCGTTGCCCTTGAAGGGGGCCGGCCTGTCGAAATCCATCGCCTCCTTCACCGGGAAGTCCATAGCCGCGGCGCCGGAAAATTCCACGTTGGCGCGGGTGGTGTCGAAATGCGAATTCGAGATCATGTAACGGCCCTTGCCGCCTATGACCGTGAAGAGTATCTTCTCCGCGGCCCGGCCCTGGTGCACGGGGATCACCTCGTCGAACCCGGTGAGGTCCTTTATCTCCCGCTCGAAATTATAGTAGCTGCGGGCGCCCGCGTAGGACTCGTCGCCGACCATTATGCCGCCCCACTGCGCGGCGCTCATCGCGCCGGTGCCGCTGTCGGTCAGCAGGTCTATCAACACCTTCTCGGCCCGGATGTTGAACAGGTTGTAATGGGCGGATTCGAGGATCTTCAGCCGCTCCTCCCTGGTGGTCAGGCCCAGCGGCTCAACGCTCTTTATCTTGAACGGCTCTATGATCGTTTTCCATTTATGTTCCATAACCGCGAACCTCCATTATTTTACGAACAGCGTCATCAGGATGAAATAGACCAGCATAAGCGCTCCGCCGTAGGGCAGGGCCGCCTTCGCCCATTCGCCGGACCGGATGTTCAGTTTCGAGGCGCTGATGATGTTGGGGATATTGCCGGGTATCAGCATCCCGCCGGATATCAGCAGGCCCATCAGCACGAAGGTCACCTGGCGGTCCGTCATCGACGGGACCACTTCCGCCGCGACCAGCGTGGCGTTGTCGAGGACCGCGGACAGAGTGTTGACCCAGTACAGCGCCCAGGTGGGCATCACCGGCACGAACCGTTCCGCCAGCGGGGAGAGGCCGGCGCCCAGGAAGATCAGGGCCATCACGAACAGGTACACCTTGGCGGCGCGCACTATTATGGTTTTATTGTCTTCCGCCGCGTCTTCTTCCAGCCCGGCCTCTTCGGAGACGGAACTGGCGGCCCCGCGGCTGGCTACAAAGGCCGTGAGCAGGACGCCGGGCGCTATCCAGATCCCT
>CAZJUL010000222.1:2129-5130 GCA_964549095.1 uncultured Elusimicrobiaceae bacterium | reverse complement strand
AAGTTGCCCGGCACCAGCGGCGAGCCGGCCGTGATCAATTTGTCTATGCGCACGTCCGGGCGCAGGCGGCCGGCGCGGTGCAGGGCCGAATAGGCCAGCATCGAACCCCAGCTGTGGGCCAGGATATATATCGGCCTGCCGGTGCCCCGGTAGGCGTCGCAGGTCTCGATTATCTTTGCCTGCAGGCGGGGGAGGGTCTTCCCGGTCTCCCCCGGGTCCCGCGACCAGGCGAACGGGATGATAACGATGTTATGGCCGGCGTAGCCGGGGATCTCCTGCAGCTTGAGTTCCAGGTAATTATCGTCCAGGCGCGGGTCGTGCTGGTCCTGCGCCTGCCGGTCCTCTTCCTCCGGGAAAAAATAGCGCGGGCTGAAGGAGACCGCGCCGTTCACGATATCCTCCTCGCTGATCTCTTTGTGCCTGAAGAAGAAATGCACGAACCGCAGTATATTCCTTAGTTCGAGCGAGCCCCAGCCGATCTCCCCGAATTTCAGCCCGGGAATGGTTATTACCACCGGGTCCAGGCCGTTAGCCGGAGCGGCCGCCTCGGCGAGCGCCCCCCTGGGATCCTGGATTTCAAGTCCGGCCGGCGGCTCCTGCGCTTCTTCCAGGTCCGCCGCGGTGATCTCGAAATCCGGCTCCGCGGGCACGGGATATGACGGCTGAGGCAGGGGGATCTCAAAACCGGCGGACAGCTCTTTAATATCCCCGGAATTGACGGCGTTCAAATCGAAAGCCGGGGCGGCGGCGCAAGCGGCATATGCGGTATACAAGGACAGGATAAAAATTGCGGCGGCAGAAGCGGCCCGGATCGGTCTCATGGTGTAAAATAATTATATCAAGTTTTGCCCGGATTTTGACTATTGTCAAACCGGCGAAAGGCCGGAGCGCCGGAATCCCCCGTTCAGTCTTGAGAAATCCGGCCGTCAAAAGGTACTAACGGGTGTTAGTCATTTAGTCATCAGCGTCCCCATTATACTTTTGCTGGACGGGGCTGCCGGAAAAGTGGTCAAATAGTGGGGCAGCGCGTTCTATCCGCATCCGCAGCATTAAGGAGCTCACCATGTACCGACCCGTCGTCCTCTCTGTTCTCGTTCTCTCCGCTTTTCTTGCCCCGCGCCCGGCCCAAGCCTATCCCGACTCCGGGGCGCAATACCCGGTAACCGCTAAAGGCGTCTCCTGGACCGTGCTCCAGGACCACAGGAACCCGCTGCGCTGGTACTACCTGCCCGCCGCCGCCAGCCTCTCCGAAACGGAGAAGCGCCAGCCAGTGCTCACCCTCTTGAAATACCAGGTCCCGGCTCCGGCCGACAAAACGATGCTGATAAGCAACACCCTGCTCCTGTTAACGCTGAACCTGGCGCCGGAGAAAGCGGTGCTGGAGGAACTGGCCAAGGGCGTCGCGGGCCTTACCCCAATGCTGGAAAAGAAAGCCGCCGCTAAGGACATAAGCCTGGAAAGCGTGCCGATGAGCGAAGCGAAGATCAGCCTGCTCGGCGTCGAAGGCCAACTGCTCGCCGGGGCCCCCGCTATCGAGACGGCAGGCCCGGGCGTCTCCGCCGCGGGGATCTCCTTTTACCTGAAGCTGGAAGGCGAAACGGCCCAAATGGCGGAGATGCTGCTGAAGGATCCCGCCGGGGTCAAGGTTTCCGTCGGCTACGCTTATACGGCCGGCGCCCTGAAACCGGGCGCGGCGCGGCCCGGCCCGGCCGTACTCCGGGGGCAGGCCTCCGGCGCGGTAAGCCTTGGCGTCTATCCGAAGGAAGTACAGGACAGGTCTGTCGCGGTCTTTCCTTACGGCGCTCCCCAGTCGGCCTTCTTTCTTCTGCCCGCCGTGGCCGATATCGACGGGATCAAGGAAATCCGCTACACGGTCAACATAATGGATCCCGACGGCAAAGAAAGCAGGTACGTCCCGGCACAGCTCACAGTGTGGGGCGCCAAGGGCGGCGCCGGCTGGCGCGACCAGCGCGGCAGTCTCCGCCAGACGCTGCTTTTTCCCGTGCTTGCCATGTACGATGAAGCCAAAACCGCAAAAAAAGATATCGCCGCTTTTAAGTACAGGGTCAAGGGAGAGGCCGTTTTAGCCCGCGGGGCGCTGCAGGACGTTACCAAGGCCGAGGGCGATACCGCCTTTTTATCCGGCGGCATACCGTTCGCCGCCGCCTACTCTCCTTTCAGGGCCGTCAGCGTCTATGGCGACTTCCTCACCTTCGCCAGCCAGGACAGCACCTCCGACCTGGCGGGAGTGCAATTAGTCCTCTCCTGCGGCAAGCTGAAAGAGAATTTAACATTATCGGCGGGCAAGGACGGGAAACTTAATACGAATCCCGCCACGGCCTTTTTCCCGAAGGCCTGCGGCAGCGTGGGGCTGGAAGTCAGTTATATCGAGAAGGGCGGGAAAAGGAATAAGAAGGTCTTCACCGACCTTGTCCAGGGACAGGACCTGGCGGTTTATCTGGAGAACTATACGGAGTAAGCCGGCCTTTCAGGCGAAAAAATCCCGGGGAAAGTTCCCCGGGATCTTTTTTTTTGCGGGAGCGGCGAAGCTACTCCGCGTCCCAGCGCTTCATGGATTCGAGTGCCGTCTCGTACGGCTCCGGCGAAACGCTGACCGAGCCGGTGAAAGGCCGGTCCATCGCCACTATGAAGAACAGCAGCAGCCCGAGGGTAGCGGCGTAGATCCCCAGCATATAGTCGCTCAGGCGGGTAACGCGCATGCCGTAGCAGAGCAGGAAATTGAAGGCTATGCAGAGCGCCATCGTGGCCCACAGGGCTCCGGGGACCACGGAACCGCCGGCGCAGCTCAGGCGGGCGCGGCGGTAGATGTTGAGCTCATTGGTCTTGTCCCAGATCTCCGTCAGCAGTATCTCTTCGCGCGCGCTCTTCGGGTTTATGACTGCCGCCTTGTGGAATATAGCGTTGAATTTGTGCGCCGTGGGCTCCGAATATTCCCTTCTGGCCATGGCCGGCCACTCGTCCGCGATGACCGCCCGCAGGT
>CAZJUL010000222.1:0-2119 GCA_964549095.1 uncultured Elusimicrobiaceae bacterium | reverse complement strand
ACGGCCTCGCGCGTTGCGGAAGCCGACGGGCCGCCGTAGACGGCCAGGTCGCGCACCAGTTCGCCTGAAACGCTGGCCTCCGAAGCCACCGCCGACTCCGCCGCGCTGTAGGCCTCCCAGACGGCCACCGAAGAGAAAGCCAGCAGGAGGGAAAGTATCATGGCCACCACGCCCAGCATGCCCATCGCCAGCCCGCTGGTTTCGGGGTCGTACTCCAGCTTAAAAAAACGCCGCCACAGGCGGTGCCCGCCCAGCGCCGCTATCACCAGGCCGGCGCTCAGGAGAAGAAAGACTACCCAGTTAGGAACATCATAGATCCACATCATCGGCGGCACGCTCCTTGAACTTAAACTCCGCGATAAAACTGCCTAAAAAAGGGGGGTTAATCCTCTATGGGTTTTTCCAGCGGGGCCGGTTCCGGCTCGGCCTGTTCGGGGGCCGCCTGCACGGCTTTGACGCGTGCCTGTATCTTGTCGGCCTCGGCGTGGTTTCCTGAGCCGCGGTGGAAAGCGGCCAGCCGCTCCAGCGGGCGGATCAGGTTGAGACTGTTGGCGCCGAAGGCGTCCTCGGCGATCTGCACGGCGCGCTTGAGATAGGTCTCGGCCTGTTTTGCCAGGCCGAGTTTTTCAAAAGTGCCGGCCAGCTGCAGCGTAGGCGCGATAAGCGGGGAGGCGTTGTCACCGTGCAGCACCGTAAGCGCCGAGAGCTGTTTCCGGTAGAAGGCGGCCGCGCGCCCGTAATCCGCTTCCTTCTCCCCGACGTCGGCCATCGCGCCGTACTGCACGGCCAGGTCGGACATGCGCTCCTTTACCGGTATCTCGGTAGCGTCTATGGCCTGGGCTATAGCTTCCTTGCCGGCCTTATGATCGCCGTTGGCGCTATGGGAGGCGGCCAGGCCCATCATGATCCTGGCGAACTGGGGATGGCTGCGGCCGTAATCCTTCTCCACCAGGCTCCTGGCCTTGCCGAAGATCTCGACGGCCTCGCCGTGGAGGCCCTGCTCGCGGTAAGTCTCGGCCATATGCATCAGCGTATCGGCCATGGCGGGGTGCTTGCCCAGCGAGTTCTTCTCCATTATGGCGACGGATTCCTTGTATATTTCCGCGGCGTCCCTGTGTTTTCCGCGGGACTTCAGCAGGTCGCACATTTCCTTTAAAACGGTACCGGCGGCCGGGTTCAGGGAAGAGATGCAGCTCTTAAGCAGGCCGCCGGCCTTGCTCAGGAACCCGGCGCCCTTCTCGTGGTCGCCTTTCAGGTGGTGGGCCCTGGCCAGGCCGATATAAGCCTTTATGGTATCGGGATGGTCGTCGCCTTTCTCGTCCTCGTGCGCTTCGGCGGCCAGCGTGAAGGAATCTATAGCCGCTTCGTGGTTGCCGTTATTAAGGTGGGCCTCGGCGGTGGCGTGATGGCCGGGGCCGGCGGGGGGGGCCGCAGCTTTTTCCGTTTTGCGGGCGGCCGAGCAGCCGGCGGCTAAGAATAAGAACGCGGGAAGAACGGCGAGGATAGCGGCGCGGTGAAGTTTCTTCATGTTTTATACCAGCCCTTTTCGGGTGTACCGACAAGGTTATGATATCAAAAATCCCGGCCGGCCGGAGTGGATTTGCGGATTTTTATCTGCAGAGCCGCCCGGGCGGGGGAAAACCACGGTTAATTCCGGGGTTCAGGGGAATTCGATCGGCCGGAGCTTCAACGGAGGGTATCCAGTATCCTGAGCACGTCGCGGCGCAGGGCCCTGTCGCGGGTATAGGGGGTTCCGCCGGCCGAGTTGTGGAGTTTGACCAGGATGCGCTCGCCGTTCTCCTTACCGCAGATCGTGTAGGCCCAGATCTAAGTTCTCCTTTTGTTAACGTCCCTGACCTCGCAGTCCCGGCGTACCATCTGCCTTGGTTCTTTCTCAAGGAAAGGCGCCGCTATCTCGTCCAGTGTGGTCTCCGCGGTGAGCTTGATATACTTGCGGTTAAAACTGACCTGGACGCCGCTGCCCAGCCGGTACATTTCGAAACCTATGCGCTTGCCCGACAAAACACAATCCTTCCCGACGGACGTGTTCTCCTTTAGCGAGACATTTTCGGTGTCCGGCCTGCCGGAGTACGCCGTCGAGCCGCCCGGGCACAGAAAA
>CAZJUL010000221.1:0-5166 GCA_964549095.1 uncultured Elusimicrobiaceae bacterium | reverse complement strand
TGGACCTCACGCTCTTCGGGGCCGCCCCCGGGGTGACCTGCCTCAAGACCGCGGGGGAACTGGAAAAGTACTGCGCGCAGATAGGCGGCGAGCCCGGCGTTTTCTGGGCCAGGCTTTACAGGGAATCCATACGCCGCAACAACATAAATATCGCGCAGTTCCCGTCCGAAGACGCGGCTTTCCTGATCGGCGCGGCCCTGCAGATGACCAATATACTTAAAGACCTGGCCGCGGACCTGCGCCTGGGGCGCTGCTACCTGCCCGCCTCGGACCTGGACGAGAGGAACCTGAAACCCGCGGACCTGCTGAAGCCGGAAAATATGGAGCGGGTGCGCCCGCTGGTCCATAAGTGGATAGGCTGGGCCGTGGCCGGGCTGGACCAGGGCGAGGATTTCCTGGCCTCCATCCCAAAAACCGAGCTGGCGCTGCGCGCCGCCGTCATCTGGCCGGTCTACTGGGCCATGGACACGCTGGCCGAGGCCGCGAAGGCCAACCTGCTGGACCCGGCCGGCAGGCCGAAGATAAAGAAACACAGGATCTATTCCACCATTCTCTCCACCCCGCCCCTGCTCCTGAGCAACACCGCTTTCGCCAGGGGCTACCGCTTCAAGCGGGAGATACTGATACTGCTGCTTTCCGGGAGGTAATTTATGCTGAACCGAAACCTTGCGGCCCTGGCCGCGGCCCTGGCGCTCGGAGTGTTCTGCGCCTGCTCTTCCGGGCAGCGGCGCGACTCGATAGACGACGAGGAAGCGCGGCGCGCTTCGCTGCAGATGCAGTCCATAATGGATATGGTGTCTTCCCGCTCCATACCCCCGGTGGATTTTGAGACCGGCTCGGCGGTGCTGGACCCCAGTTCCTACCCCTTGCTGGACAAGATAGCGCAGTTGCTGCTCGAGTATCCCAAGCTCAAGCTTATAGTAGAAGGCCATACCGACGACGTGGGCGGGGCGGAACACAACGAGAACCTTTCCCTGAAGAGGGCCGGGTCGGTAAAGTATTACCTGGCCGCCAAGGGCGTTTACCCGGATTTTATCAGGGTCTACGGCTTCGGCTCGAAGCGCCCGATAAGCGACGACAAGTCTGACAGGGGCCGGGCCCTGAACCGGAAGCGACGGATCGATCGCGACGCCGCCTTCAAGTCGGTGTTCTAAACTTCCGCCCGAGTCAGCGGCGGTCCCTTTAAGCTCTTATATGTCACCCGAAAGTAACGACCTGCTGTTCCCGGTCCTGGGCCTGGCGGCCGGACTGGCGCTGCTTGCCTTTGGCTTTTTACGGCGCCTGAAAGCCCGGTCTTTCCAGAGAGCGCCCCTGGTCCCCGTCGGCGGCGACAGCGGGCAAACGCCGCTCTTTATTTCCGGCTCGGCAGAATCCCCGGCGCCGGTGAACGCGCCGCTGTCCGGAGAGCCCTGCGTGTTTTACGCCGAAACCGTAGACCAGAGGGAGAGGAGCCATACTGCTTCCGGCGGCCGCACCACTCACCGCTGGGTCCGCGTAGCCGATAACCTGTACGGCGCCTTCTTCGTCCGGGACGGCGGCGGGGCCGCGCTGGTGGTCCCGACGCAGGGCAGCCTGGACCTGCAGAAACCGGAAACTTCTGATTCCAATGAGCTGCTTGCGGGGGAATACGACGAGGTGAGGAAAAGGACCGAGCGCATCATAAGGCCGGGAGAGGCCGTGACGGTGCTGGGAACTCCCCGCCCGTTAAGCGAGTTCATGGATTACCTGCGGCGCAACGAGGGTCTTGCCCTGCCGACCGATCTTGTCAAGCAGCTTTCCGCCATGGAAACCGACCCGGCGGCGGCCGAAACCTGGTGCTTTTTCGGGGACGGGGTTGAAAGGACCGCCGACCAGACCTACGCCGATTATCTTTCCGGCACCGCCTCTTCGGCCGCTTCACTGCTGGCCGCGGGGGGGCTCATAGCCGCGCTGGGCGCCGCGGCGCTGCTTCACGCGCTGAAGGTGTTCTGATCTTATACCGCGGCATTAAAAAACCGCCGGGAGTATTCCCGGCGGTTTTTTTACCTTCTGCCGTCCGCTTTAAACCGGAAGGGGCAGCCAGGCCAGGTCTTTCTCTATGCTGCCTTCTCCGTAGGCGACCAGGACGCCGGCCGCGTTGAAGATGTAAACGCGCAGGCTGTCGCTGTAAATATAGCTCTGCACCACGAAGGCGGTCCTGCCGGCTGCCGCCAGCTTGAAGGCTTCGGAGCTGTTGCCCGGCCCCTGGGGCAGGGTCTGCCATTCCTTTTCCAGCTGCCGGCGGGCGCCGGGGGGGAGTTCCAGGATATCTGCGAAATCCGTAAGTCCGCCGGCTTCCAGTTCGCGCTCGTAGGCGGCCTTGGCGGCGTCGGCCCAGTTCTGCGCGGCCCTGACCGGCGCGGGGACCGGGGCGGTCACTTTTATGCCGGCTAACGCCGGGGCGGACAGCGAAGAAAAAGAGAGAGCAACGGCGTCGGCCCGGTTTTCCAGGTTCCCGGCCGCAACCGGCGAGAAAGCCGCCGCCAGCAGAACGGCGATGATGAGGGGTGTTTTCATTTGGTCTCCTTGAAATCCGGGCAAATAAGCGGCCCGTATCCGATAAGAATAGTTTATTAATTAAGCCGCCGGACGCGCATAAGGCTTAGTGCCTAAACGGCCGCCGTATTTTGGCCTATGGGCGGCTGGGCCCCGCCCCGGGAAGTTCCGGGCGAAGGCGGCGGAAAAAGGAACAGGCCGCGATCTTCCCGGGCTGACCCGGCGATAAAAAAGCGGCCTGCTGCCTGTCCGTTACCTGCGCCTGCGCACGTCCTTGAGCGTCTTGTATTTGTAGGCGAATTTGGACTTCTTGTGCGGCTGCGGGCTGTCATCGTCGGACCATTCGAAAACTTTTTCCGATACCGTAACGGTGTCGCCGGCGGTCACACCGGCTTTTTTAAGCGCCTTGTCCAGCCCGATCAGCTGGAATATCCTTTTAAGCCGCTGTATGGAATCCGGCTGCGCCAGGTTGGTCATGGCCACTATTGTGTCCAGCGCCTCGCCTGACACTTCGTAGTTCCCGTCGCCCTGGTTCAGCACGGTGAAGCCGCGCCGCACGGGCTGGTGTATGGCGCCGGCGGCCGTGCCGTCGTCCGTTTTGTACACGTCGGGATCCTTCAGCTTCGGCAGCAGGGAGATTATCCGGTCCAGCAGTTTGCTTACTCCCTCGCCGGTGGCGGCCGAGATCAGGAAAGTCTCGCTGGCCCGGTATTTCTTTTTTATCTGTTCGTAGACGCCGCGCGCTTCCGGCAGGTCGGCCTTGGTAACGGCTATTATGCGCTGCTTTCTGCCCATTTCGGGGTGGAACTTTTTAAGCTCCGCCCTTATGACGCGCACCGAGTCCACCGGTTTGGCCTTGCCGAAGCCCAGCGGGTCCACCAGGTGCAGTATCAGCTTGGTGCGCAGGATATGCTTCAGGAAGGTGACGCCCAGGCCTTTGCCCGTATGGGCGCCTTCTATCAGGCCGGGGATATCCGCTACTACGCAGGCCCGGCCCTTATGGCGGGCTATGCCGAGGTTGGGGTTCAGGGTGGTGAAAGGATAAGGCGCTATCTTCGGGCGGGCGGCCGAGATGCGGGCCAGCAGCGTGGATTTGCCCGCGTTGGGAAAGCCCACCAGCCCTACGTCCGCAAGGACGCTCAGTTCGAGGTCGGCGGTGTGCTCTTCGCCCGGCTCGCCTTTTTCCGAGATCTTGGGGGCGGTGTTGAACTTGGTCTTGAAGGCGATATTGCCCCTGCCGCCGCGGCCGCCCTTGGCCGCGCAGAAGGTGTCCCCGGCCTTTTTCAGGTCGGCGGCCAGCCTGCCGTGTATCTTTACCAGGGTGCCGCACGGGACGAACAGGCGGATGTCCTCGGCCCCGCGGCCGCTCATCCGTTTGCCTCCGCCGGCGGAGCCGTCTCCGGCCCTTATGTGGGGATGGGCCGCGATCTCGGTCAGCGTGTTGACGTTCGGGGTGGCCACGAAGTAAATGCTGCCGCCCTTGCCGCCGTAGCCCCCGTCGGGGCCGCCGTAGGGGACGAATTTCTCCCGCCGGAAGGAGGCCGAGCCGTCCCCTCCGGTGCCGGCCCTGAGGAAGACCGTGACCGCGTCCGTGAATACCGCTTTTTCCCTGTTGTGTTCGGGCATAATGTTGTATTGACCTGTAATGAAGGCTAGCCGGAAAGCTTCTCCGAAGCTTTCCCATCGCATAGCGATGGCGCATCCCCGCGGCATACACCCTTGCGGACCTGCGCGCATTGCGCTTGGTCCGCAACCCGTCCGCCTCCGGCGGACGGGGAATCCCGCATAATTATTCCGCTTGTCCCACCACTGCAACGGCCTGTGATACTGCGGGATTCGGGATAAATGAAAAACCTCCCAATAGTTCTATCAGGAGGTTCTTCGGCGGCCGCGGAAGTTATTTCGCCGGCTGGGGATAGACGCTGATCTGCTGCTTACCGCGCTTTACGAACTCGAATTTCACCGTGCCGGTGACTTTCGAAAAAAGCGTGTCGTCAGAGCCTTTGCCCACGTTCAGGCCGGGGAGGAACTTCGTCCCGCGCTGCCTGACCAGGACTTCGCCGGCGCTGACGGCCTGGTCGCCGTAGCGCTTTATGCCCAGTCGTTGGCCGGGGCTGTTTCTGCCGTTAGTTGAAGAACCTTGTGATTTTGTTCCTGCCATAACTTTTAAACCTCTGGATCTGTATAGCCGGGCCAATAAACTGACCGCGTCCTCGCCGCCTTAAGGGCCTGCCCTTAGGGGGGATCAGGACAACTGGATCTCTTTGATCTCCAGTTCTGTCAGTTCCTGGCGGTGCCCGGAGCTCTTTTCATAGGCCTTCTTCGGGCGCTTTCTGAAAATTATGAGCTTGGGGCCCCTGAGGTGTCTTATTACCCGGGTCTTCACCGTGGCGGAAGGGCCTTTCTTTTCGGCAGCGCCGGCTTCTTCCTTGGAAGCCGACCACAAAGCCTTGAAAGTGACCTCTTCGCCTTCTTTTGCGGTAAGTCTTTCAACCTGCAAAATTTCTCCGGGGACTACCCAGTACTGCTTTCCGCCTGTTTCGATTATAGCGTACATAGGAGATATGATAGCAAAAATACTTTTCATTGGCAATACGCCGAATTGAATCAGTTAAGATGTTACCGAAGCGGGTATCGTTAAATCAGTTAAGA
>CAZJUL010000220.1:3942-5181 GCA_964549095.1 uncultured Elusimicrobiaceae bacterium | reverse complement strand
TACTTTGTAGCTTGTTACCTCGACATTATCAGTAGAGGCGGTCCAACTGATATTGATCTGCGGGGTGCTTACAGCCACAGCCGTGAGATTGGTCGGCACAGTAGGTGATGATGTGTCAGGGGGTGTTGTGGCGTTGGCCGCAGCGCTCTGGGCTGAGCAGTTACCCGCGGCATCACATGCTTTAACCGTGTAGGAATAAGCTGTTGAGGGTATGAGGCCGGTATTGTTGTAGGTCGTGCCGGTCGGCGTGGCTATGGCGCCGCCGTTGCGATATATCCTGTAGCCTGTCACACCGACATCGTCAGAAGAGGCTGTCCAAATAAGATTGACCTGAACGCAACTCGCGGTCGATGCAGTGAAGTTGGCCGGTACGGTGGGCGCCTGCGTGTCTGGTGTCATAGTCTTACCACAGCGGAACCCGAGGCGGGGATCGGACGCGCCGGACAGGGATTCGTCCGCACAAAAAGCGAACACTCCGGAGTCCACCCCCCAGCTATTCTGCCCGCTGTAACCCCAGGCGCCGCCACGGCGGACGAACTCATTTGTCGCCCCGCCATAATACCTCCCTATTCCATTGCCTGCGGTCCAATTGCTGTTTGAAGGCCCTAGAACAGAGCGTTCCTGGCTTAAATCCGGGCTTACGCTGTTCCATTCGTAATAACCGCCGACATCAAAGGCGACTCCGTTCGGGGTCCCCTGCGCACCAACATCACTGGGACCATAAACAAATTCCCAGGCATTCCCGGACCAGTCCCAGATCTCTCCGCCGTTGGAAAGGACGTGTTTTGCTTTCGTATTTCTGGCGGTCCCGGAATCCAGGGCAGAGGCATCATAACTGGCGCTGTCGGTTATCCCGATATTACCACGCTTTAAACCGCCGCCTGCGGAAATCGAACTGCCGATCACCCCATCAGCCCAATTGACGGCCTGGGCTTCTATGTTCCTGTTGATGGTCTGCGCTTCCGCTATGGTAAGCATGTGATAGCCCGGCCCGAGAGCGGAACATGCCGCCGCGGCGGCCGCGTGGTTAATGCTGACCCAGGGCGTTAAAGCCGCCTGAGAGGTTGCCGCACCGCCGACATCTTTTGCTTCATATTTCATGACCCAGAAATTACTTGTCCCTATTGATGAATTTCCGGGAACATATATCCATTCACCCCCGGCAGTAGGCGGGACAGTGGAAGAAGAATTCGCGCTATTGGCCTGTACTTTTGCATCCAGCTTTTTCACTTGTTTTTT
>CAZJUL010000220.1:2083-3932 GCA_964549095.1 uncultured Elusimicrobiaceae bacterium | reverse complement strand
CCCGATGCTGAACCCGGCATACGCGGCTACGGAAAACACGGCGCCGATAAGGATTGCCGATATTATTTTTTTCATGATAAGCCTCATTTAAAATAAATATTGACGCCAAGATTTAGTGTAAACTCCAGGCCGCTTTGAGTAAGCGCGGTATCGGTGTCTTTAAGGAATAAATAAGACGCTCCGACATCCGTCTGCACCGAAAGCGACTTTCCCAGAAAATACTCAAGTCCGGCAAAACCGCCGGCGGCATAACCGGCCCCCTTTGAATATGCACCCTTGAAGGAGCCATAGTCGCCCTCAACACCTAAGTAAGGAACAATGCCCGCTTTTTTGAACGACCACGGAAAGAGGTACAATCGCGCACCGCCTAGCGCGATGTCCTTCTCATATTGGCCGCGTAGTTCAAGGGCGGTGGAGTCGGAGAAAATATATCTCAACCCCGCACCGGGATAGTTTATGTCGAGGTTAAGCAAACCATCATTAGTCGCGGCGTGCGTACTGGTTACATACGCACTACCGGACACGAACAAAGACAGAAGCAGTAAAAATATCTTTATCCTCATTCTGCGCATTGGATTCCAAATCATGTTTTTCATGCCCCCTTGATTACATTGCAAAAAACACAAGCGAAAACCTTTTGTATTAAAGTAGAGCCACTGAAAATAATTACTTTTGCCTTTTTTTAAAAGCTTCAGCCTCTAAAACCCCAAGCCGCCCCCTCAAATCTTTTACTACTTCCACCAAAGCTGACACTGTTTCCGATAAATCTCGTCCCAGCTCTACCTCTTCCCGATAAATAGGGGTTACAACTTCTACCGATCCTGACGTTGAAACTACAACCGTTATCTTATTATGGTCGAATACTTGCTTCTTTGTTTCATGTCTTAGTCTGGGATGCAATTTGTTATGGTCTATTTTCCTATGGTCATTATCTTTTCGCACTATACTGTCTATCTCAGCATATGCAGACTCCAATGATTCTGGATATGGGGTTCTGTCTATAAATCCCATAGCCGATACCGTGCCGATAAATATTATAACTTCATTAGAGGCCATACGCCCGTAAATTGCATTTCCAATATTCAAATAATTATCTCCTGTGCCGCTAGGGTCTACATTCCCGCCTATAATAATGTTGGAACTTCCTTTATTATTAGCCCCCGCCTCAAAACCCAAAAACATATTATAACTTCCTGTACTGCACTGGAGTCCGGCATTTTGCCCGAAAAACACGTTATGATGTGCGGTCGTGGAATTGTATCCAGTTGAAGTGCCCATCATGATATTTCCAGCACCGGTGGTAACACTCTTGCCGGCCTGAAAACCCACAAACGTATTATAATCCGCTGTCGCAGCCAAAGTTGAACCTGTAAGTTCACCTATTATCGTATTACCAGTAGCAAGGATACCTCCAGCGCTGACGCCCAGTAGTGTGCTCTGTGTCGAGGAACGTCGTAGAATATCTTTGCCAGCTATCTGGTAGAGATTGGCTGTAATATTACTAGAGGTGTTTAAACCATAGCCCTGCATTTGCAATGTTTGTGTGGCTATATGATTACCAAGGTTGTCACCTTGCGCGTTCACAATTCCAGGGGCGAACAAAAGAGTGGTAAGTATAACTGTCTTCATGAGAATCCTCCAGTGATCTATCACCTACACGGCGGAAAGCGCCCAATCAAAAACAATAGATTTATCCCGGCATATTTGGCGGTGATGTCAGGGACAGTTGAAATTTATCTTTTGTGGAGCTACCCTTTAAATACCATACCAAAAATAACCCGTCAGTAACAAGATTACTC
Source organism: uncultured Elusimicrobiaceae bacterium (assembly GCA_964549095.1). Taxonomy (GTDB): domain Bacteria; phylum Elusimicrobiota; class Elusimicrobia; order Elusimicrobiales; family UBA9959; genus JAHJSU01. The sequence continues at coordinate 2,133 of CAZJUL010000220.1, read as the reverse complement.
AACTTACATTTAAGACAGAGTGTCCTAACTGTTTTCCAGTGGGAACCCTT